>CAKUYG010000009.1 GCA_934702165.1 uncultured Bacteroidales bacterium
GTTCTCCAGGCTGCCTCCGAATTCATCGCGCCGATGGTTGGTGTACGGGGAAAGGAACTGGCTGATGAGGTATCCGTGTCCGGCATGGATCTCCACGCAGTCGAAGCCGGCTTCCCTGGCGAGTCCCACGGCCTTGCCGAAATCTTCCACGAGAGAAAGTATCTCCTCGCGCCTCAAGGCTCTGACAAAGGTTGGGGAGTAGAGGTTGAAACCTCCGGAAGCCCCCACGGGCAGGCAGCCGCAGGTGTAGAAATGTGTCATGTTGCCGCAATGGCCGAGCTGGATAGAGGCCTTGGCCCCTTGTCCGTGCACTGCATCGGTAAGGCGGCGCAGCTCAGGGACAATCTCCGCCCTCATCCACAGTTGCCCGTCAAAGGACAGACCGGAGCGTGCCACGGCGGCGTATGCCACTGTGGTCATGCCGACCCCACCCTTGGATACGGCTACATGATAGTCGAACAGGTCCTGTGAGGGGCGGTTGCCGTATGCCATGTTTTCGAAGGCGGCCGAGCGGATGACCCTGTTGCGCAGTGTCACCGGGCCTATCTTGCATGGTGTGAAGATCTTTGATTCCATCAGTATATAAAAGGTATGAGGCGTTTTACTTTTCTTGTGTCGAGTTCATCCCCGAACTCTGCCCTGTACCGCCCGTAGATTCTTGCGGCCCGCGGGCAGAGGTTGGCGAAAGTCCAAAGTGCAAACACCGCACCGGACCATGACCAGGTGAGGACGGCGAAGCCGACCCATTCCATCAGCTCCCCGAGATAATTGGCCGAAGTCACATAGCGGAACATTCCGCCTTTCGGGAGGTAGTGTCTGTTGTCCCCGGGCTTGCGCAGGTGACGAATGATGCTGTCGGACTGGATGTTGACAAACATCCCGAAGGCAAACAGCAGCGTGCCGCAGATGAACCTCGGGTCTGTCAGCCAGCTTGTCCGGTACATCCCTTCCGGAGAAATATAGAAGATCCACCCGCCCTGCATCAGGGCGTTCAGAGTGTTGAACAGGACGCCCATGGCGATGATGCTCAGCGGCATCCTGCCTTTCCCTTTGATAAGGAGCGGGAAAATGAACGAACGCTGGAAATAATGGAGTTCGAATATCAGCAGGAACACCGACCTCACCGGATCTGCCCGTCTCGCCGAGAAGAACCACAGCAGGAGCATGGCCACGAATACGGGGGATTCCATCAGGAACCAGCCGGTCTTGTTGTTGATGGACGGGCCCCAGCTGCGCGAGTAGAATTTGCCGTAGCCGGCATCGATACGGTACAGGGCGAAGAAAACCACGACGGCAATCAGGCTCATCGCCACCAAGAACAGCTTGAATCCCATCTTATTTCAAGAGCCCGAAAGCCTTTTTCCAGTTGCCGAAGCGCAGGTCGCTTTCCTTGATCAGTATGTCGAAACTCTTGCCGTCCGGGAAACGCAGACCCGCCGTCTCATCGGTGACGAGGTGCAGAAGGTTCATGCAGGCGTCTTCCTTGAAACCGTCTGCCAGGAGGGTCAGTCCGCTGTCGCCTTCGCTGAAAGTCATCTTGAGCGCCTCTTCAGCAAGGTCGTTGTCATCTTCGTCCACCAGCATGCAACTGTTGAATGTCTCCATGTTGATGTGCTTAGCGTATTTGACCCTGACCGCCTTGGCGGGCCAGGCCCCGTCTGGGAAGTGCTCCGGAGATTCGTATCCGTTGTAGTCGTCTATCGCGGCGAAAAAGTAGAGCATGCCCTCGTGTGGGAGCAGACCCTGCTTGTCCAGGGGAGCGATGTCCTCGCAGTCCACCTGACATATGAAGGTAAGGGGGTACTCGATTTCCTCTCCGTCCATTGTCACACTCATCATAGGGTATTCCGCATCCGGCGGCAGGTCCGGGCTGCCCCACCACTTGCTTGAACAGAAAAGGTTTGTCTGTGTCTTTTCAAGACTTATTTTCATCTGTTGTAACTTTTTTATAGATAGTTCAAATGTACGAAATTAATTTCTAAATTTGCCAGTTCAAACATTTTGCGTCTATGGAAGAAGAAAAGAAGCTTAATTTCCTCGAGGAAATAATGGAGGACGACCTCCGCAGCGGTAAGGTGAAGAGCATTCTCACCCGTTTCCCTCCTGAGCCTAACGGATACCTGCATCTGGGGCATGCCAAGTCCCTGTGCATCAATTTCGGCCTGGCACAGAAATACGGAGGCAAGACCAACCTGCGATATGATGACACAAATCCTGTCAAGGAGGATGTGGAATATGTGGACTCCATCAAGGAGGATATCAAGTGGCTTGGCTTCCAGTGGGACAAGGAATGCTATGCCTCCGATTATTTCGATCAGCTTTATGAATGGGCTGAGGAGATGATAAAAAGGGGGTTGGCCTATGTGGATGACCAGAGCCAGGAAGAGATCTCCAAGGGACGAGGGACTGTGGACACTCCCGGCAAGGACAGTCCGTGGCGTGACCGTTCCGTGGAGGAGAATCTGCGTCTCTTCAGGGAGATGCGCGACGGAAAGTATGCTGACGGGGAGAAGGTGCTCCGGGCCAAGATAGACATGGCCCATCCTAACATGATGATGCGTGACCCTCTGATGTACCGTATCAAGCACGCCTCCCACCACCGTACCGGGGACAAGTGGTGCATCTACCCGATGTATGACTACACCCACGGCCAGTGCGATTCCATAGAGCACATCACACATTCCATCTGCACACTGGAATTTGACGTGCACAGGCCTCTGTATGACTGGTTTATAAAGACTTTGGGCATATATCCTTCGCATCAGTATGAGTTCGCCCGCCTCAATCTCACATATACCCTCATGTCCAAGCGCAAGCTCCTTGAGCTTGTCCAGAAGGGGCTTGTCTCCGGATGGGACGATCCGCGTATGCCGACGCTCTGCGGCGTGCGCCGAAGAGGTTATACCCCGGAGGCCCTCAAGATGTTCTGCGAGAAGATAGGTGTCTCAAAACGTGACCAGCTGATGGACATCCAGCTTCTGGAGTGGTGCGTCCGCCAGGACCTGAATGCCAGGGCGAACCGCTATATGGTGGTGCAGGACCCTCTGAAGGTCACAATCACCAATTGGCCGGAAGGCAAGGTGGAGTGGTTCGACTGTCCGCTCAACCCGGCAGAGCCGGAGGGAGCCACCCGTAAGGTGCCTTTTACCGGAGAACTCTGGATAGACAGGGCCGATTTCATGGAAGATGCTCCACGCAAGTTCTTCCGTCTCAAGCCTGACGGGGAGGTGCGTCTCAAATACACTTATATCATCAAGTGTGACAATGTGATAAAGGATCCTGAGGGCAATGTCGTCGAGCTTGAATGCAGCTATGACCCGTCAACCCGTCCTGGAGGCGGCGAGTGGAGGAGCGTCAAGGGCACCATACACTGGGTGTCCTGCGAGCATGCCAAACCTATAGTTCTGCGCAACTATGACCGCCTTTTCACCCTCGCTGACATGAGCCAGGTGCCGGAGGACAAGGACTACAAGGACTTCCTCAATCCTGATTCCCTCGTGCCGGGAAGCGGACTTGCTGAACCTGCCCTTCTTGAGGATGCCTCAGGCATCGCCGTGCAGTTTGAGCGTACCGGGTATTATGTCAAGGACAAGGACTCCACTCCTGATGCTCCTGTGTTCAATAAGACAGTGTCTCTCAAGGATTCATATAAGCCGGAGTAACGCGTCTACGGCTGGAGTTCAAGCCAGCGTGTCTCCAGAGAATCGATCTCACTCAGAAGCTCTTCCATCCTGGAGGAGCTTTTTTGCAGTTGCTCGTAGGAGAGTTGCCCGGAACTCATCGCTTCTTCGAGAGAGGCCTTTTCTTCTTCCAGTTGAGGAAGTTTCACCTCTATCTCTTCGAGCTCGCGCTTCTCCTTGAAGCTGAGCTTCTTCGGCTTGTCGGGGTTCTGGATTTTGGGCTCTGTACTTCTGGTCTCCTTCTTTCTGGATGTCTCTTCACTCTTGCGTGCGGCTTCGTGGTCCTTGATGTAGGAGCGGTATTCGCTGAAGCTTCCTATGAAATCCTTGACCAGACCTTCCCCGCAGAAAACAAGGAGATGATCCACAACCCTGTCCAGAAAATGCCTGTCGTGGCTGACGACTATCAGGCTGCCGTTGTATTCTCTGAGGTATTCTTCCAAGAGGTTGAGCGTCACGATGTCAAGGTCGTTGGTGGGCTCATCGAGGATCAGCAGGTTGGGGTTGCGCATCAGGATGGTCAGCAGGTAGAGCCTTCTCTTCTCACCTCCGGAGAGTCTGGAGACCTGTGTCGTGAGCATGTCGTGAGGGAAAAGGAAGCGTCCCAGCAGACGGGTGTCGCCCACGATGTCGAGTACCGTGTCATCGCCGTTGAAGCGGATTCCGTCTTGCCTGTAATAGCCGATCACAAGCGATTCCCCGCGGTCTATGATGCCTGCCGTCGGTTCTATCTCACCGGTCAGCAGTCCCAGGAATGTGGATTTTCCGATGCCGTTGCGGCCCACTATGCCTACCTTGTCGAATCTTTGGAAGTTGTAGCTGAAATCCTTGAGCAGGTATTTCCCCTCCCA
The DNA here is from genome assembly GCA_934702165.1 of uncultured Bacteroidales bacterium. Lineage (GTDB taxonomy): Bacteria > Bacteroidota > Bacteroidia > Bacteroidales > UBA932 > Cryptobacteroides. Next base: position 4,532 of record CAKUYG010000009.1, read on the forward strand.
AATGTAGTCCACGCCCTTGCAGTTGATGATTTTGCTGCCGAGTCTGGACGCTTCGCCCACCCCTTCGAGGCTGATGCTTTTTGTGCTGTATGTCTGCGATGCCCTGTCGGACAGCTCGTGGAAGGCGTTGATCCGGTATTTTGCCTTGCCTGAGCGGGCGCAAGGAGTGGCATGTATCCATTCCAGCTCTCTGCGGAGCAGGTTGCGCACCTTGTCGGTCTCTGCGTTATAGGAGGCTATACGGCTGTCGCGTTTCTCCAGATAGTTCTGATAATCACCGCGGTAGCTGTACACTGCCCCGTGGTCGAGCTCCATCACTATATTGCAGACCCTGTCGAGGAAATATCTGTCATGGGTCACCATCAGCAGGGTGCAGCGGCTTCGCTTCAGGTAGCCTTCGAGGAATTCCACGGCTTCGATGTCGAGGTGGTTGGTGGGCTCGTCCATGATGAGGAAATCGGCTTCCGATGCCAGCATTTCGCTGAGAGCCACTCTCTTGACTTCGCCTCCTGAGAGCTCGCCCATCTTCCTGGACGGGTCCGGAAGCCTGAACGAGGTAAGGAATTCCACGGCTTTACGCTCAAAAAGCTCGAGGTTCTCCTGGTGGAAATCCTCGAGCATCTTTTTGCTGTGCCGCGTTATCTGGTCAATGATGCTGAGCTGCGGGTCGTAATCGTAGTCCTGCTCAAGGAAAGCTATGCGGATGTCCTTGAGGAATATGACCTTGCCTCCCGAGTCGGAGGAATCCCTGCCTGCGATGATCCGCAGCAGGGTTGACTTTCCTGTGCCGTTCGGGGCGACCAGCGCAATCTTGTCGCCCTCATTGACATTGAAACCTATGTGCTCGAAAAGCACCTTCTGCCCATAGGACTTGGAGATGTTCTCTATCTGAAGATAGCTCGCCATCGTCTACAGCAGGCCGAGTACTTTGCCGCGCGAGAGCATGCAGTCTCCCACTGCGGCGGCGCGTCTGTCAAGCTGCGAGAGCACTATGGATGTATCTGAAGATACGCGTGCAAGGCAGAGGCGGTTGACGGCGGTCTTGATAGGAAGGAGCAGGTAATCCTTGCCCACGATGAGGCGTCCGCCGATCACGACTAGCCCCGGGTTGAACACATTGAGCACACCGGCGATACCCCTTCCAAGGGTGTCCCCGACCTTGCCTATCCCGTCGATAGCCAGCACGTCACCTTTTTCTACGGCTGCAAGGATCTCATCCAGTTCGATGTCGCCCTTTTCGGAGAACGGCTTGAGCAGTGATGAGGAATGTCCTTTCTCAAGTTCCTCGACCATCATTCTGTGCAGGGCTGATCCGGATGCCCCGGTCTCAAGACAGCCTACCTTGCCGCAGCGGCAGATGACATCATTGTTGAGGGCCGGGAAATGGCCGATCTCACCGGAATAACCGGATTTGCCGTAGTAGAGGCGCCCATCGGTGATGATGCCCATGCCGAGACCCCAGCTGAGGTTGATGAAGATCATGTTCTTGTCAGCCTTGTCGCCGAGGGTCATGTACTCTCCGTATGCCATCGCGCGTGAGTCGTTCTCGATGGTGACCGGGACGCCGAACTCTTTCTGGAAGATGCTCTTGAGAGGGATGTCGTCGCTCACGAAGTAAGTCAGGCTGTAACCCTTTTCCGGATTCACACGTCCGGAGAGGCTGACGCCCACACCGAGCACTTTTATCCATGGAATGCCGCTCTTGGTGACTTCGTCCTTGACCATGCGGCATATGGTACGGAACGAGAGCTCGTTGGCCTCAAGCACAAACTCTATGTCCTGGATGAAATTGATTATCTCACCCTTGAAGTTGCTGATGCCGATATGGAAATGGTGTCTTGCGATGTCCACACCCACAAAATATCCCGCATCGGGATTGAGGCCGTAGACGCTCGGGCGGCGTCCGCCGCTTGTGCCCACCTTGCCTTCATCCTGAAGGAAATTCTCTGCGATCAGTTCGGCTATCAGTTTGGTTATGGTAGGTACGCTTATCCCAAGCGACCTGCTGAAGTCGGCAATGCTTGAATTCTTGTGCGCAATGCAAAGTCTGAGTATCTCCCTTTTTGTCAGGGAGTTTTTGCTTGCCGAATCATTAAGAAAGGACGATGTCATCGTGTCTTGTTTTAGTTGTTGTGCAAAAATATAAAAAATATTATATATTTGTAAAAAATATTGCCGAAAAAATTAAAAAATGACAGTTTGGAAGTGGGTCAGGTCGTTGCACCTGACTCTGAAATCAAAGCTTATATTGAGCCTTCTGTCGATAGCCGCGATACTTCTCGTATCCTCCACGATATCCGTCATGGAGTACTCGAGCATGAGCAACTATGTCTCAAGCCTCATCGCGGACGACATAAGCAGCATAAATGTCGCGAGCAAGCTCGCCGACATGGGCAATGCGTACAACCTTGACATACTTGAGGTGGTGGGGGAAAATTCGTCGTCGAGTACGCTGCCGTCTTTCGATGACAAGTATTTCAAGGCGCATTGTGATTCATTGAGGATGAAGGCGGCGTTCAACCAGGCGGCCCCGCTGGCCGACTCTGTGATGTACAGCTATGCTGCCTATATGCTTACTTCTCTTGAACTTGAGGATGTGATGCAGTCGGATTTCATAGATTCGCGCACCTGGTATTTTGAGCGTCTCCAGCCTCGCTATGAGCGCCTGCGCTCTGATCTTGACAAGTTGACAACTTCGATACATCAGGATCTTGTCAAGAACTCCGCCACCTTCGACCGTGGCTTCTACCGCAGCATAATCCCCGGTATAGTGGCTGTCGGTGTGGGTCTCATGCTTGTGCTGATGCTGCTTTTCTTCATGCTTGCGTATTATGTGAAGCCTCTGTACAAGATGCTGGACGCGCTCAACGCCTATCGCCTCTCGGACAAGAAGTATACCGTCCGCTTCGAGGGGGATGACCAGCTGGCCGAACTCAATGACGGCATATCAGAGATAGCCGGGGAGAATCAGCAGCTGAGGCGCAGAATCAAGGAGCTCCGCAAATGAACTGGAAAGTCATAAGCCGCAACATAGGCTTCGCGCTGCTTGTCAGCGCCCTGTTCATGCTGCTGTCGGTATTCGTGTCCATCGGCAACGGTAACGATTCCGCGCTCGCTGCCCTCTCCATATCCTTTCTGATCACATTCATAGTCGGCATATTCCCTTTCATATTTGTGCGCAGGGCTTCCGTGATAAGCCTTAAAGAAGGGTATGTGATCATCACCCTGTCGTGGCTGCTCTCTTTTGTGTTCGGCATGTTGCCTTATGCCCTGTGGGGAGGTCCGTTCACCTTGCAGAACGCCTGGTTCGAGTCGGTCAGCGGTTTCACCACCTGCGGCGCCACCATACTTGACAATGTCGAGGCCCTGCCGAAGAGTCTGCTTTTCTGGAGGGCGTCGACACATTTCATCGGAGGCCTCGGGGTCGTGGTCTTCCTGCTTCTCATAATACCGGAGTCCAGCCCTATGCGCATGCGCCTGACCAACATGGAGCTGACGGAGCTCAGCCGCTCAGGTTATTCCACACGCCCCAACAGGATAGTCTACATATTCGCCTATGTCTATCTTGCGCTTTTCGCAGCCGCCACGATCTGTTATTCCCTCGCGGGGATGGACCCTTTCGATGCGGTCTGCCATGGGATGAGCGTCGCCGCCACAGGAGGCTTCAGTACGAAGGCGAGATCTATAGGGGCCTTTGATTCCAAGGCTGTAGAGGCCCTCACCATGGTGTTCATGTACTTGGCGTCCATCCATTTCGGACTGATTTACATTGCTTTCGTCACACGTTCCTTGAGGCCTCTCAAGAATCCGGTGATAAAGTTCTATACACTTTCCATAATAGTGACTGCTCTGATACTCTCCGTGGGGTTGCACAAGAGCGCCGGGAGCTGGGGCGATGCATTGTGGCAGGGTTTTTTCAGCACTCTCTGTATTTCGTCCACGACAGGGTTTGCCATTGTGGACAATGCTTCATGGCCCATGTGGATGATGGTCCTGATGATGCTTACCGGGGTGATGTGCGGCAGCGCAGGCTCCACTTCCGGAGGTGTCAAGGTGGACAGAGTCCTTCTGCTCTTCAAGTCCATAGGACGCTATGTCAACAACATCCTCCATCCTTCTTCCGTCAATGAGGTCCGGATGGGGCGCAGGGTGCTTGGGGATTCGGAGGTGTCTCCGCATCTTCTTTATCTGTGCGTGTATGCCCTGCTTGCGCTGGTCTCCGTCTTCCTATGCATGAGTGCGGGTGTGGATACCGAGAATTCGTTCGTGGCTACGGTGATGTCGTTGAGCAATGTGGGGCCCGGTTGCGGTGTGGCCGGCACCATGGGCTCGTTCAACTCGTTCCCGCTGCTCGGCAAGCTCATTTTCTCTCTTGACATGTTCATAGGGCGTGTGGAGATTTATCCGGTGCTTGCTGTGATAGCCATGGTTTTTGACAGGAGAAAAGGATGAACGGCGACCGCTCGGAAATATTGTACAGGCGCTTCCGGGACCGTTTCCGGATGGAGCCGACTTCCTGTCAGGATGCCCTGTTCAGGGAAGTGGCTTCGTTTTCTGTCTGCGATGATGCCGATATACTTGTTGTGAACGGCTATGCCGGTACCGGCAAGACCAGCGCCATGGCCGCCGTCACTGCGGCTCTGAGGGACTTCGGGGTGAAGTCGGTGCTTCTGGCCCCTACGGGCCGCGCCGCGAAGGTGCTCTCTTCCGTGAGCGGCAGGCCGGCATTCACAATACACAAGCATATCTATCGTCAGAAGTCTGTCGGGGCTGACGGTTACGGGAGTTTTTCGCTCGCGCCGAACAAGTCCGTGAAGACCCTCTTCATCGTGGATGAGGTGTCGCTGATAGGGATAGACTCGGCGCAGCAGGGGAGTTCCACGTCCCTGTTCGGCACCGGTAATCTGCTTGAGGACCTGGTCGCTTTTGTTCGTTCGGGCGATGACTGCCGGCTTGTGCTGGTGGGGGATGCCGCCCAGTTGCCTCCTGTGGGCATGGAGGCCTCTCCGGCTCTGAGCCATGAATATATGGACGGCTTCGGAGGAGTGAGATATTCGACTCTCACCACGGTCGTCCGGCAGGAGAGGGAATCAGGGATTCTTCGCAACGCGACCATGCTCCGGGAGAGGATCTCGGCCAGCGGTCCGGACGAGATCTTTGATGATATCCGCTTCGATCTGGAAGGGATCGATGATGTGGAGAGGATAGGCGGCGGGGAACTGATAGACTGCCTGTCCGATGCCTATTCAAGATACGGGGAGGACGGGACAGTCGTCCTGTGCCGGTCCAACAAGCGGGCCAACCGCTACAATGCCGGGATCCGGGGCATGGTGCAGTTCAAGGAAGACTCACTTGTGAAGGGGGACAGGCTGATGATTGTCAAGAACTGCTACCAGTTCGTGGAGGACATTCCCGGTCTGGATTATATAGCCAACGGTGATATAGCCAAACTGGTGAGAATCTCCGGACATGAGGAACGCTATGGCCTGCATTTCGCGGATGCGGTGCTGGATTTCCCCGACTACGATGACGCTACGGTCAGGGCCAAGGTCTGTCTGGATACTCTTCAGTCGGAGTCTGCCACCCTGACTTATGAGCAGCAGAATGCTCTGTATCAAGGGGTGTCGGCTGATTATGCGGACCGTGGCACAAAGAAGCGTATATGGCAGGCTGTGCGGGAAGACAAATATTTCAACGCGCTTCAGCTCAAGTATGCCGAAGCCATCACCTGCCACAAGTCGCAGGGAGGCCAGTGGGACTGTGTCTTCATCGATTGCCCTTTCTGGCTGCCGGAGCAGAGTGTGGATGACCTCAAGTGGCTGTATACCGCCATCACCAGGGCGGTCAAGAAGGTATATCTGGTCAATTTCAAGGACAGTTTTTTCAAATAGAGACATGAGAAGGACAATCGTTTTGCTTTCGGCCTGCCTGACGCTTTGTGCGGCGGCTATGGCCAAGGACTACAACCCCACACCATCGCCTGACGGGAAGATGCTCGCGTTTACGAGGGACAACGACCTCTGGGTGCGCAGTGTCGCGGATTCTGTGGAGACCCGGCTCACTTTTGACGGTTCGCCGCTGATACTTAACGGATATGCCTCGTGGGTGTACTACGAGGAGATCCTCGGACGCGCTTCCAATTACCGCGCTTTCTGGTGGAGTCCCGATTCCCGAAGGATAGGCTTTTACCGTTTCGACAACAGCCGTGTGCCTATGTTCCCGATCTTTTCTCCTTTCGGGCAGAACGGCTCGCTCTCGCAGACCCGCTATCCGAAGGCGGGACAGACCAATCCGCAGGTGAGGGTCGGCATCATCGATCTTCAGGAAGGCGGGACGGTGTGGGCCGATTTCGACGAGACGCAAGACCAGTATTTCGGTACTCCTTTCTGGGGCGCCGACTCCAGGGAGCTCTATGTATCGCGTGAACCACGCAGGCAGAACGTGCTGGACCTGTATGCCGTGAGCGTCGAAGACGGCAGCAGGCGGGAGGTATACCATGAAGAATACCCGACGTGGGTGGAGTGGATAGACGGCATGATATTCACTGGCAAGGGTCTGTACATGGCGAGAAATTTCGAGACCGGATGGCAGCAGATATTTTTTCTTTCCTACGACGGTGAGCTCAAGCGCCTTACCGAAGGGGAGAACTGGGACATCTCCCTGCTGCGGGCCGATGAGAAGAAGGGGGAACTGTGGTTTACGGCCAAGCGGGACTCCCGGCTCCATCCGGCCCTCTACAGGCTTGACCGCAAGGGCCGCATCACGGCTCTTACTGATCCGGACTACTATGTCCGGGGAGTGAAGTTTTCCGAAGACGGCAAGACATTCAAGGCCGACATCTCCAATGCCAGGGAACCGTGGCGCGGCATCGAAGGCCGCACTGACCGTTACAGCTGCAAAGTGGTGACCGACACTTCCACAGTGGACCTCTCCACTCTGCCGTCGCCTCAGATAGTGAAGATCGCCAACGGCGGCTTCGACCTCTACGCCTTGATGTCCCTCCCGAAGGATTTCGATCCTTCGCGCAAATATCCGGTGCTCATGCAGCTCTATGGGGGGCCGGGCACTCCTTATGTGAGAGACCGCTGGGCCGATCGTGACGCCTCGGACAAGTGGTGTTTTGAAAACGGGATAATATATATTGTCACGGACCCGCGTTCATCCGGGGAGAACGGGCGGCGCGGCATGGACCAGGCCTTCCGCCGCATGACCGTGATAGAACTTGAGGATTATGTTGCCTGGGCGTGCTGGCTGAAATCCCAGCCTTATGTCCAGGGTGACAGGATCGGAGTCGAAGGGTTCTCTTTCGGCGGCACCACCACCGCAATGCTGGTTCTACGCTATCCTCAATACTTCTGCTGCGGTGTGGCCGGGGGCGGGGTCTATGACTGGACACTGTATGATTCCCATTACACCGAGCGCTTCATGGACACCCCTCAGGCCAATCCCGAGGGCTATGCCGAGGCCGGGGTGCTCACCTGGGTGCCGAAAGTGTTCTCGCCGGTCAAATCGATCTTTCCTGCACCGGGGGCTCTGAAACTCACGCATGGCACAGGGGATGACAACGTCCATTTCCAGAACACCCTGCTGCTTGTGGATGCCCTGCAGAAAGAGGGGTATCAGTTTGAACTGATGATCTACCCTGACGGCATGCACGGATACCGGGGCAAGCAGCACCTGCACGACCAGGCTTCAGACCATATCTTCTGGACCAGGCATCTTCTCGGCAAGCCTGCGGCAGAGCAGTAGCATACGGCGGCCCGCGACGCTGCAAGCGAAGATGTGGCGCTGCGGGTTTTCTCCGATGTCCAGCCTGCGCCGCAGGGCGTCGCTGGTCATGGGGATGTTGCGTGCGCTCACTCCGGCTTCCGGGTAGAGTCTGCGCGCTTCCTTGATGCCGGCCCCGCCGAATGGCAGGGCATGTTCGATGAGGTAAGTCTTGAAGAGTGGGGATGATAATGCGTTGTCCGAGAGGTAGAGTCTCGTGGCCTTGTCCGCTTCCTTGAGGCCGAATCTTTCTCCTGTGAGGTGGAAAGCTCCGGATTTGAGCAGGCCCGGACATGGCTCGTGGAGGTATTGTCCCGCTTGTGCGCAGCCGGCATATTCTGCCTTTGCGCTTTTTTCCTCGTCCGGCCTGAAGGAAAAACTGTCCTGCGGGGTATCCAGATCCACTACGCTTATCGCATACCCCTCCTGTCCGCTGTTGTCCAGAATGCAGAGCAGTTCCTTCACTTCGGAGTGCAGGCTGACGATGTGCACTTCCTTGAGGGCCTTCCCGAACTCGCCGGCCAGCAGACTGATATCCGCCATAGGGGAGAGTTTCAGCAGGACAAGGGAGGACTTTCCCATCATGACGGGGAGCAGCGGCCTTATGTCCGGCGAGCAGTCCTCAAGTCTGAACACTTTGCGTCCGGCGCCGTCCCGGCGGGCCGGGTCGGCGTAGAATACTTCGCAGTCCGGGAGTATCGTGTCCGGGCCCACTTCTTCGCAGCGGACTTCTATGTTGCCGGCACCGAAACGGCTGAAATTATCGCGTGCGGCTTCGACGAGAAGCGGTGAGCGCTCGAAGCTGAGCACCTTCACGGCTGCCTTTGAGAAGGCAAGGCTGTCCACTCCGAGGCCGCAGGTGAGATCAGTCACGGAACTCACTCCGCCGGGGAAGTGTTTTTCCAGCAGCCCCCGCTTGTAGTCTGCGGCGGCCTGTGAGGAGCATTGCTCCAGACTCAGGTCTGACGGGATTACGGCATCCGCCCAGCCGGGTATCTTTTTCCGGACCTTGCGCTGCGTTCCGCTGCCGATGTCGCTGAGTATTTCCGCGAAGCTTTTTTTCATCGGCGCGAATATAGGAATAATTGATTATTTTCCTTAATTTTGGAGACTATTGTAACACTTAATGACTGACTTTGGCCGATGAAAGAATTCGAACTTAGAGCACAGAGCTGGTTGGACGGAGATTTCGACCAGGAAACAAAAATCAAGGTTATGCAGCTTCGCAACAGTGATCCTGCCGGGTTTGAGGACGCCTTCTACAAGAACCTCGAGTTCGGTACCGGCGGGTTGCGCGGCCTGATGGGTGTGGGTACCAACCGTATGAACAAGTACACGGTCGGGATGGCTACCCAGGGACTCGCCAACTACATCCTCTCTCACTGCAGTGATCCTGACCCGAAGGTCTGCATATCCTACGACTCGCGCAACCACAGCAAGGAGTTCGCGCGCATCACGGCGGACGTGCTTTCCGCCAACTGTATCCACGTCTATATTTTCGACAATATCCGGCCTACGCCGGAGATGAGCTATGCCGTAAGGCTGAAGGGTGCAGTGGCCGGAGTGATGATCACCGCGTCCCACAATCCCAAGGAATATAACGGATACAAGGTCAGCTGGTCTGACGGCGGCCAGGTTACTTCCCCTGTGGACAAGGAGATAGTGGCCGAGGTCGCGAAGATCACCGATCCTTCGATGGTGAAGTTCAAGTCCGACCTCCGCTGCGGCGAGGTGGAACTCATGGGCTCCGATGTGGACGAGTGCTATCTGAGGGATCTCCTCTCCCTGAGCCTCAGTCCTGAACTTTGCCGCAAACACGCCGGTCTCAAGGTGGTCTACACGCCGCTTCACGGCTGCGGGGTGCGCCTCATCCCGGAGATTCTTTCCCGCAAAGGCTTCAAGAACATAATACACGTCCCGGAGCAGGATATCTCCGACGGCAACTTCCCGACGGTGGTGTCTCCGAATCCGGAAGAACCGGCGGCTCTCAAGATGGCTCTCGACAAAGCGGAGCAGACAGGAGCCGACATCGTCATGGGGTCAGATCCGGATTCTGACCGGCTCGGAATCGCAGTGCGCGACAACGACGGCAAGATGGTGCTCTTCAACGGCAACCAGACAGCGTCCATGCTCACATATTACATCTTGACCCGCCGCAAGGCCCTCGGTACTCTCGGACCTGGCAAATATGTCGTGAAGACCATCGTGACCACTGAGCTTATCACCGAGATATGCAAGAGTTTCGATGTCCCGGTATACAATGTTCTCACGGGCTTCAAGTACATCGCCGAAGTTGTCAAACGCCACGAGGCGGACGGCGGAGAGTTCATCTGCGGAGGGGAGGAGAGCTATGGTTTCAATGTGGGGCAGTTCGTGCGTGACAAGGATGCCGTGGTCACAGCCATGATGGTGTGCGAGTGCGCAGCCTGGGCCGCAGAGCAGGGCCTTACCCTTTATCAGCTCATGCAGAACATCTACAAGGAATACGGATACCGCAAAGAGGGTCTTGTCTCCGTGGTGCGCAAGGGCATCAGCGGAGCCCAGGAGATCCAGAAGATGATGTCTGATCTGCGGAGCAACCCGCCGAAGGAACTCTGCGGTTCGCCTGTCTGCAAGGTCATCGACTATCTTGAGCCGGAGAAGACGGGACAGCCTTCGTCCAACGTCCTGCAGTTCTTTGATGAGGCCGGGGATGTGGTATCAGTCAGACCGTCCGGCACGGAGCCGAAGATAAAGTTCTACTTCGGGGCCAAGGGCGGTGATGCCGACTCCAAGATAGAGGCGCTCAAGCACCAGTTCTGCGCATAGCGTCAGACCGGTCTTTGCACCAGAGTGCGAGGGGACATCCCTCGCACTTCGGTTTTATGGCCGTGCAGGTGTAGCGTCCGTGCAATATGAGCCAGTGGTGTGCGACCGGGCGCAGCTGCGGCGGGATGTGGCGCTCAAGATCCTTCTCGACTTCGAGAGGGGTCTTGCCGCGTGAGAGCCCGAGCCTTCGCGCCACGCGGAAGACGTGCGTGTCCACGGCTATCACCGGTTCTCCCCAGATCACCGATGTGACCACGTTCGCCGTCTTGCGGCCCACACCTGGCAGGCTCATCAGTTGCTCGATGCTTGACGGGACTTCGCCGCCGAAGTCGTTGACCAGCTTGACTGCCATCGCTATCAGATGCCGGGCCTTGCTGTTGGGATAGGAGATTGACTTTATTAGGGTGAGAACGTCCTCGAACCTGGCCTTGGACAGACTATCAGGATCCGGGTAGGCCTTGAAAAGGGCCGGTGTGGTGAGGTTGACCCGCTTGTCGGTGCACTGTGCCGAGAGCATCACGGCCACGAGCAGCTGGAATGTCGATTCGAAGTGCAGTTCCGAGCTTGCGTCCGGGTTGTGTGTGCTGAAGTATTCTATGATCCCGGAGTATCTCTCTTTAAGGGTCATGCGATCTCTTTACAGCTCTCGTCCACTGTCTCGAACACTCTCCCCGGGTAGCGTGCGCAGATGCCTCTGTTGTGGGTGACCATGACTATGGCGGTATTCTTCTCCTCGTTTATCTTTTTGAGCAGTTGGAGGATGCCCTCTGCGGTCTGCTCATCGAGGTTTCCAGTCGGTTCGTCGGCCACTATGACTTCCGGTTCGTTGAGCAGGGCGCGCGCTATCGCTATGCGCTGCTGCTCGCCCCCGGAGAGCTGGTGCGGCATCTTGTGGGCTTTTGTGTCCATGCCCACGGCTTCAAGCACCTCTTCTATCCTGCGGGCCATGTCTTTGCCGTCTTTCCACCCTGTCGCTTTCAGCACAAATGAAAGGTTGTCCTCCACAGTGCGGTCCATCAGCAGCTGAAAATCCTGGAATACGACCCCGAGCTTGCGTCTGAGGTAGGGGATGTCCTTTTTGCGGATGCTCCCCAGATCGTATCCGCAGACGGTGCCGCTGCCGCCCGCGAGCGGGCTTTCGGCTGTGATGGTGCGTATTATGGAAGTCTTGCCGCTTCCCACCTTGCCTATTATATAGACCAGGTCTCCGGGGAAGACCTCGAGGTCCAGCCCGTAGATGACGATGTTGTCCCCGCCGAGGATGTCGGCGCCGGAAAATGATATGACCGGAGTTTTCTCCATGAGCGCAAATATAGTCGAAAAATTTGAGTAAATTTGTAGACTTGGGCTATATATGATAGGTATGAAATTTAAAAATATACTTGCTGTTTCACTGGCCGCGGCGCTCGCTCTTCCATGTGCGCTCCCGGCAGCTGAACCCTCTTCCCACGACTTCAGGAGAGCAGTGGAATTGTATGACAACGGTATGTATGACAGGGCTTTGACTATCTTTGAGTCTCTGCCTTCTGATCCTTTGACCGATGGATATTCCGTCCTGTGTGCTGTCAAGATGCGCACCGAAGGCTACCCGCTGCTGATATCGGAGTACGACCGCAGATATCCTTCGTCCGTACTTACCCCGCATATACGATTCGAAAACGCCAGGCTGCTTTTCGATGCGGGCAACTACGGGGAAGCTGCGCTGGAGTTCTCCAAAGTCGATTCGTCGGTCCTTGATGCGCAGCAGACTTCGGAGTATATCTTCAAGTGCGGTTACTGCGAGTTTTCCCTCGGCAGGCAGACCGAAGCGCTCCAGTTCTTCATGATCCTTGAGGCTCTTGACTTCTCCGAGTATACCGCTCCGGGGCGTTACCTGACAGGTGTCATCTACTACGATGACAGCCGTTTCGCCGAGGCGGAAGCCTCGTTCTGGAAGGCTTCATCCGACCCGAGGTTCACCCAGCTCTGCGAGTTCTATATAGTTGACTGCGAGTTCAATCAGAAAAACTACGCCTTCGCGGTGCGCGAGGGCGAGAGAATCTATCCTGACGCGCCTGCGGAGCGCAAGGAGAGGCTTGCCAGGATCATCTCCGAGTCCAGCCTCATCCTGGGGGACAACGACAAGGCCCGGGAGTACTACGAGGCCTTCTCCCACAAGGAGATGAACCGCAAGGACTACTTCTATGCCGGCTCTGTCCTCTACTCCGTGCATGACTACCGCGGTGCGATCGAGAATTACGAAAAGATGACCGACCGCAGTGACTCCCTCGGACAGCTAGCCAACTATCATCTGGGCAACGCCTATGTGCATGCCGGCAATCAGGTGGCGGCGATGGCGGCGTTCCTTGACGCTTCCGATGTTGATTTCGACCAGAAAATCACCGAAGATGCCGCTTTCAACTATGCCAAGCTGGCCCTTGACCTCAACAAGGACACCCGCGGTTTCTCAAGATACATCAAGCGCTGGTCCACCCGCAAGCGGGGCAATGCAATCTACAGTTATATGGCTCTCGCAGCCCTGTATGACAGGGACTACGCCGGGGCAGTTGCCGCCTACGACAATATTGACGACCTCACCCCGGACATGCAGAACAACTACACCAAAGCCAATTTCCTGCGCGGCGAGCAGCTCTTCGCTGGCGGTTCCTACCGGGATGCGGTCCCTTACTTCCGTGCCACGGCCTATTATCTCCCCAAGACAGACAGGCTCAACCAGTTCTCCCGTTACTGGCTGGCCGAGGCAAGCTACCGTTCCGGGGATTACGCCACCGCTGAACGCACGTTTATGGAGCTCTACAACGCCGATGCCCTGGACGGAAGCCGGGAAGGTGCATCCCTTGCGTACAATGTGGCCTACAGCTGCTTCAAGCAGCGCGACTACGACGGGGCGGCGAGGTGGTTTGACATCTGCATCGCCGATGGCGATCCGCTCTACCGCGAGGACGCGATGGTAAGGAGGGCCGACTGCGATTTCGGACGCCATGACTACAAGGCCGCAGTCACCTCCTATCAGAAAGTCATCTCCGAGTACTTCACTCCGGACAACATCTACCCGTACTACCAGCAGGCCATTTCTTACGGCCTGTCCGGGGACAAGAAGCGCAAGGTCTCGACCCTGCTGCATGTGGAAGATGCTTCTCCTGCCGCCCCGATGTATGCCGAAGCCGTCTACGAACTCGGGAAGGCCCAGATGGACATGAAAAACAACAACGATGCCATCCGCACCTTCACCCGCCTCAAGGAAACAGTTCCGGACAAGATAAGCTCAGCCAAGGCCCTTATCGGGATGGGAATGGTCTACAGGAATACAGCCCAGTACGAAAAATCCCTGGAGTGTTACAAACAGGTGGTCTCCGACCTGCCTCAGAGCGAATATGCCGAGGAATCGATGCTCGCCATCGAGTCCATCTACCGCAAGATGAAGAGGCCTGACAAGTTCTTGGAATATGTGGAGGCCAATTCCCTTAACGCCGCCAAGTCGGATGCCGAGAAGGAGAAGATGTACTTCAACACCGCAGAACAGATGTACCTCGCAGGCAGCTATGCCGAGGCCATCAGTTCCCTTGACAAGTTCATGCAGACCTACCCGCAGAGCAACGACCTGCTCAAGGCGGAATTCTATCTTGCCGAGTGCTACCGTGCCACGGGAGAGAAGGAGAAGGCGTGTGACCATTATTCTAAGGCCATGGTCTCAGCCTCAGACTACTCTTTCGCCGAGATGTCCATGCTCCGCTACGCCCAACTCTCGTTCGAACTTGAACGTTACCAGGACGCTTACAAAGGATATTCAGCCCTTCTTGTATCGACCAAGATGGATGACAACCGTGCCGAAGCCCGCCAGGGCATGATGCGCTCAGCTTACCGGAGCAAGGACTATGATGCCGCCATAACGGCATCAGATGCGGTGATTTCGAATTCAGCCTCAGGTTCAGACCTGCAGCGAGAAGCCGAGTATGTCAAGGCCAAGTCCTGCCTCGCCATGTCCCGTAGGGACGAAGCGATGAGGATTTTCGCCTCCCTCGGAGCGAACCCTTCTACCCCGGAGGGGGCTGAAGGCCGCTATATGACCATACAGAATCTCTACGACACCGGCAACTTCGACAAGGTGGAGGCCGAGGTCTACAGTTTCTCGCAGACTGCCGGATCCCAGTCCTACTGGCTTGCCAAGGCATATCTGGTGCTCGGAGACTCTTTTGTGGAGCGCGGCCGCTACGAACAGGCCAAAGCCACATACGAGAGCATACGTGATGGCTATGAACCAACAGACGGTCATGATGATGTGGAAGACAATGTGGCCAAGCGGCTCAACCGGCTTGCCGGCCTTATGAACAATTGATTATGAAGACAAGACTCATATTTGCATCAGCAGCCCTCCTCTCGGCGGTGCCTGTATTTTCGCAGGGAATCGACCAGAGCGTGGAGGTGACCAACGAGTACGAGACGCGCTTTTCCGATTTCCAAAAGAAGGGTGTCACCGAGAGCGTACCGGACTCCCTCTATCGTTTTGATTATAATTTCGACTACTCGGTCTTCGACTCCCCGTACAAGGGAGCCTATGACTTCACTCCGTACGAGATCAAACTTACTCCAGATCCTGTTCCTTATGACGGGCGTATACTGTACGCCAGGGCAGGCGCAGGATATTCCCTCCATCCGGTGCTGGACATCGCCTATACCCCGCTGGCAAGGCAAGATGTCGGTGTGAGCCTGTACAACCACGGATACGGTTATGCCGGAGACACGTTTCATGATCTGAGTGATGAGGCCGGAATCAGCGGCCACTATCATAGCCGTGTGGGAAGACTCTCATTTTCAGGAGGCTATGGCGGTATTTTTGCTGGAGACGGAGTCGACAACTCCTCGTACAATTCTGCCGGAGTTTCCGTCTCCATGTCCTCTCCGGACAGGGAAGGCACAGCCTTCCTTTATAAGATAGGGGCCAGCTACCGCTATGGTGCCGACAGGGTGTCGGCCGGCCGAGTGGGTGAGCATCTTGTCGGGGTAGACGGGTCTTTCGGGCCGATCATCAACGGCCGCTACAGTGTCCTGCTTGATTTCAGCTTCACTTCCGCGATGCTCAAGGACGGGAGAGCCGGATTCAGCGACAGACCTGCCAACTTCGCTGCCATCACTCCTCATATCCGCTTCGTCCTCGGCCCGGCGGATGTGGATGCTGGAGTCCAGATGGATTATCTTGCGGCAAGTTCCGGCTCACTGACGCTCGCCCCTGCTGTGCGGGCTTCTCTGGAGGTGGCTCCTCTTGAGATGAAGTTTCTCGCCGGAGTTACCGGAGGGCGTCATCTCAACAGCCTCTATGATATGAAGCGTCTCAACCACTTCTATCTCAGGCAGTCCGGTCCTGACGTCTCACGGGACAAGATCGACTTCTACGGCGGATTCCAGGGGAGGATAGGGCCGGCGTTCCAGTATGATCTTAAAGGCGGATATGTTTTCCGTGCGGGCTCTCCTCTTGATTCTCCGGATTCCGGTCTGGGTTTTGCCGATTACCGGCAGGCCTATGCTGACCTCAAGATGCTCTGGCTATCCGAGCGTTTCAATGCCGATGCGGACATGAATTTCTCTGATGTGAGGTTCGACAGTCAGGCATCGGTTTATGCCCCGGCCATGTTCAGCGGTGAACTGCGTCTTACATACAATTGGCTGAAAAGGGTTTACGCCGGTCTTGCAGCTCAGGGTGCGTCTGCCCGCAGCGCGGCTGTTGCCGGACTCCCTGATATCAAAGGCTATGTTGATCTAGGACTGTATGGAGAATACAAGATCGACCGCATGTGGGGTGCGTGGCTGCATGCCGGCAATCTTGCATGCATGAAGATTGAAAGGCATCCGGGGTATGTGGAGAAAGGACCGTATTTCACGGTCGGCCTGAGCCTGAGTTTGTAGTAAAAAATTAGTATCTTTGCGAGATTATTTGACAATACTGAGATGGTAGATAAAGAAGATATGAAGCAGGCGGAAGAGCAGTACTCCGCCAACAGCATACAGGTGCTTGAGGGACTGGAGGCAGTCCGCAAGCGTCCTTCCATGTATATAGGAGATGTCTCCGAGAGGGGACTGCATCATCTTGTATATGAGGTGGTTGACAACTGTATCGATGAAGCCATGGCCGGCTTCTGCGACACTGTTGATGTCCAGATCCTTCCGGACAACTCCATCCGCGTGGCTGACAACGGGCGAGGCATACCTACCGGCATGCACGAGAAGGAACACCGCTCCGCGCTTGAGGTCGTCCTGACGGTTCTGCATGCCGGAGGCAAGTTCAACAAGTCAAGTTACAAAGTCTCCGGAGGTCTTCATGGTGTGGGCGTGTCCTGCGTCAATGCGCTGTCGGACAGCCTTATAGCTGAGGTTCACCGCGAGGGGAAGATCTTCAAGCAGAACTACTCCAAAGGCAAGCCGCTCGGGCCTGTCGAGGTGGTGGGCGAGTGCGAGGACACCGGTACCATCATCACCTTCCATCCGGATCCGGAGATCTTCACCCAGACTACCGTCTACAAATATGAGACTCTGGCTGCCCGCCTGCGCGAGCTTTCATTCCTCAACAAGGGTATCCGCATCACCCTTACCGACAAGCGAGAGGAGGTGGACGAGTTCGTGATGGATCCTGTCACGGGGGAGTCCAAGGCGACGGGACGCAAGGTTTTCCGTTCCGAAGTTTTCTATTCCACCAAAGGCTTGAGTGAGTTCATCGAGTATCTTGATGCTGGTGCTCAGACCCTCATCCCTGATCCGATCTGCGTCAATTCCGACAAGATCATCCCTATCGACATAGCTCTCCAATACAACAACGGTTTCTCGGAGAAGATATATTCTTATGTCAACAACATCAATACTATAGAGGGCGGTACCCACCTCCAGGGGTTCAAGATGGGCCTCAGCCGCTCGCTCAAGCAGTATGCTGAGAAGAACAAGCTTCTCGACAAGTTCAAGGGCGAGCTCTCCCCGGAGGATTTCCGTGAAGGGCTGACGGCCGTTATCTCTGTAAAGGTGGCCGAACCTCAGTTCGAGGGCCAGACCAAGACCAAACTTGGCAACCCGGAGGTCACTTCGGCGGTCTCACAGGCGACCTCCGCAGCCATGGAGGCATATCTTGAGGAGCATCCGAAGGAGGCCAAGCTCATCATCGAGAAGATCGTGCTCGCCGCCACGGCCCGTGCAGCGGCCCGCAAGGCCCGTGAGATGGTGCAGCGCAAGAGCTTCATGACCGGTGGCGGCATGCCTGGCAAGCTGGCGGACTGCGCCAACCGTGATCCGGAGAAGTGCGAGCTCTTCCTGGTCGAGGGAGACTCCGCGGGCGGAACAGCCAAGCAGGGACGCAATCGTGACACACAGGCCATCCTTCCGCTGCGAGGCAAGATCCTCAATGTCGAGAAGGCTTCCGGAGACAGGGCTTTCGACTCCGAAGAGATCCGCAACATATATACGGCTCTTGGAGTGACTGTGGCACAGGAAGACGAGAACGGGGAGAAGCACATGGACCTGAGCAAACTCCGCTACCACAAGATAGTGATCATGACCGATGCCGATGTTGACGGTTCGCACATCGCCTGCCTCATCCTCACTTTCTTCTTCCGTTATATGTTTGATCTCATCAAGAACGGATACGTATATCTTGCCACTCCGCCGCTTTATCTTGTGAAGAAAGGCAAAGAGGAGATCTACTGCTGGACCGAGGCACAGCGGGAAGAGGCCGCCATGGCTCTCGGCAAAGGCTCCGACAAGGGCTATACTGTGCAGCGCTACAAAGGTCTCGGTGAGATGTCGGAGCAGCAACTTTGGGATACCACCATGGATCCGGCACGCCGTCGTCTGAGGAAGATCACGATCGACAATGCCGCTGCCGCCGAGCGCACGTTCTCAATGCTGATGGGTGATGATGTACCGCCTCGCCGCCAGTTCATTGAGGAGAACGCCCACTATGCCAACATTGACGCATAGTCTGTCCTGATGAAGAATTTTCCGCGTCTCAAGGTATTCTTGCCTCTTCTGTTGGTCTTCGCTGCAGTGTTCGTCTCACTGCCGCGGATTTCCAAATTCCCTTACGACTATCGTAGGGGACAGGAGTGGAAGTATGAGACGCTCTTCGCCGAGTTCGATTTCCCTATCTACAAAACTGCCGACCAGATGCGCGCCGAGCGCGAGACCGCAGCTGTGGAAGTCATACCTTATTATAAGTATTCCGAGGAGATAGCCAACAAGAACATCAGCGCTGCTGAGGCCCTTGATTTGGGTTCTTTGCGTGGCGCTGTGGCTTCGGAAATCCGCCTGATATACGAAAAGGGTGTCATAGCCGACACTGATGAACGCGGCAATGACGGTGCTCCGCTGTCGGATGTGATATATCTTCAGCGGGATAAGCGTGCCTATAAGGTCCCGTCCACCGAGGTCTATCTCAAGTCGGACGCGAAGGCCAAGCTCCTTGCAGATTTGGGGGCCGCTTCCGACGTCAACCTCGACTCGCTCTTCCGGGTAAGCGGTGTCTATGACATTATCGTGCCGAATGTGCTGTACGATGCGCAGACCACGAGCCTGGTCAATGAAGACGCGGACCGAATCATATCTCCGACTTCAGGGTATGTCTCAGCCGGTCAGGTGATTGTCTCAAAAGGGGAGAT
The DNA here is from genome assembly GCA_934702165.1 of uncultured Bacteroidales bacterium. Classification (GTDB taxonomy): domain Bacteria; phylum Bacteroidota; class Bacteroidia; order Bacteroidales; family UBA932; genus Cryptobacteroides. Next base: position 23,740 of record CAKUYG010000009.1, read on the forward strand.
AGTCACGCAGGAGATAGAGCAGATGCTCGATTCCTACAAGAAAGAGTTCGAGTCCAACGTGGGCTATGCAGGCTCTCCGGCGCTTATGTTCTCGGGTAATTTCATCATCGCGGCTGCTTTGACGTTGATGCTCTACCTTGCCATCTTCTTCAGCTGCCCGGCGGTCTTTGCGGACAGCCGCTATCCGTACATTGTTGTGGTGTATCTGATAGCCGCTCTCTCGGCGCTTCTGCTCGGAAAGGCTGGCGCGTCGGTGCTGTATTTCGTGCCGTTCACTCTTGCGGCCCTCATGCTTCAGGCGTTCATGGAGCCGAGGGAGATAGCTCCGGTGTACGTCGCATCGATGATGCCGCTGCTGTTCGCATCTTCGCGCGGGGCGGTGATGTTTGTGATGTATGTCCTTGCCGGCCTTGTGATGATAATGATATTCAGGCGTTTTCAGAGGGGGTGGAAGCAGTTTGTCGCTGCTATGATCACCTTTGCCATACTCGCCTGCGTGTATCTTGGTTTCCGTGCTGCAGATGTGGTCTCCGGTAGCGTATGGGGCGTGCTTATCGCTCTCTTTGCCGGCTCACTCCTCACCGTGGCCGGATATCCGCTCGTCTTCCTGTTTGAACGCATATTCAATCTTGTCTCCAACTCCCGCCTGACAGAGTTGTGCGATACTTCCAACACGCTCATCCGTACCCTTGAGCAGAAGGCTCCGGGCACATTCCAGCACTCTCTGCAGGTGATGAACATGGCGGATGCAGTGGCCAGGGCAGTGAACATCAACCCTGATCTCATCCGTGCCGGTGCCCTGTACCATGACATCGGCAAGGTCAACAACCCTCTCTGTTTTGTGGAGAACGAGTCCCTGCTCAACAAAGATGAGGAGCACAAGTACCACAGCGGACTCACCCCGCTCCAGAGTGCACATGACATCAAACGCCATGTCGATGACGGCATAGAGATAGCCCAGAAGCATCACATGCCGCAGGTGATTGTGGATTTCATCGCCAGTCACCATGGCACTACCGTCGTGAGGTATTTCTACAACAAGTTCCTCAAGGAAGGGGGAGACCCGGCACTCATCGGGGAGTTCCGCTACAACGGCCACAAGCCTGTGACCAAGGCGCAGATAGTTCTCATGCTCTGCGACAGCATCGAGGCTGCTTCGAGGACAGTCAAGGAGAACAGTGCCAAGGCATATTCCGATTTCGTGGAAAGTATTGTGGCGGGCAAGATGGATGAGGGGCAGTTTGACAATGCCGACATCACAATCAGCGAGCTCAACACTGTCAAAGAGACCCTTAAGCAGTATCTTGCCCAGCTCAACCATGAGAGAATAGCATATCCAAAGAATAAATCGAACAAAAAACAGATATGAAAGTATTACAGAACAACATTGATGACCTCAATCTTGAACTCACAGTCGAGATCGAGGCTTCCGATTATGCTGAGATTTTGAGGAAAAAACTTGCCGAGTGCAGGCGCAAGGCTGATTTCAAAGGCTTCCGTAAGGGAATGGTGCCGGCATCCATGATCCAGCGCGTATATGGTGAGCAGTGCCTCGTGGAGGCTGTCAACCAGGTGATTTCCAAGGCCC
>CAKUYG010000010.1 GCA_934702165.1 uncultured Bacteroidales bacterium
CCTCAAGCACCTGCCGGAAGACCATATCCTGCTCGGCAACAAGCATGACAATTTCTGGGAGATGGGGGACACCGGCCCGTGCGGACCGTGCTCAGAAATCCACATCGACATCCGCACCCCCGAGGAAAAGGCCGCCACTGGCCTGAGCGGACGCGAACTGGTCAACAAGTCCGACCCGCACGTGATCGAGATCTGGAACCTCGTGTTCATGCAGTACCAGAGGATGGCCGACGGGCATCTGGAGAGTCTCCCGGCCCGCAACATCGACACCGGCATGGGATTTGAGCGCCTCTGCTGCGTGCTTCAGGGCAAGGAGAGCAACTACGACACTGACGTGTTCAGCGGCCTGATCTCCAAGATCGCCGAGATCTCGGGACACCGCTATGGCGAAAATGCGCAGGCCGACGTCGCCATGAGGGTCATAGCCGACCACATCCGCGCCATCAGTTTCAGCATAGCCGACGGCCAGCTTCCGTCCAACGTCAAGGCCGGATACGTGATCAGGAGAATCCTGCGCCGCGCCGTCCGCTACGGATATACTTTCCTCGGCCTGAACGAGCCGTTCCTCTGCCGACTGGTGCAGCAGCTCGTGGATGATATGGGCGAGGCCTACCCTGAGATAGCCAAACAGCAGAAATTCATCGAGAACGTCATCCGCGAGGAAGAACTGGCCTTCCTGCGCACCCTTGACAGGGGCATCAAGCTGATGGACGAGTGCATCGCCAAGGCCGGCGAGGGCAAGGTCATCTCCGGGACGGACGCATTCAAACTATACGACACCTACGGCTTCCCTATCGACCTCACCGAGCTGATCGCCGGGGAGAACGGCTGCGCGGTGGACCTGGAAGGCTTCAAGGTCGAGCTTCAGAAGCAGAAAGACAGGGCTCGCAACGCCACGGCCAACACCTTCGGTGACTGGGCCATCTACCACAGCGGAGAGGATGTCGAGTTCACCGGATACGACACAACCCGCACGGAAGGCGCCCTGCTGCTAAAACAGAGGACCGTGGTCCAGAAAAACAAAGAGATGCTCCAGCTCGTCTTCGACCGCACCCCGTTCTACGGGGAAATGGGCGGTGAAGTCGGGGACACAGGATACATCATCTCCGCCGACGGTGAACGTGTCAGGATCCTCAACACCATAAAGGAAAACAACCTCACCATCCACATCGCCGAGAAGCTCCCGCTCAACTGCGAGGGAGAGTTCACCTTGGAGGTAGACGAAGACCGCAGACGGAAGATCGCGGCCAACCACAGCTGCACGCACCTGCTCGACAGGGCGCTCAGAGAAGTGCTCGGAGATCACGTGGAGCAGAAAGGCTCGTACGTCTGCGACACCAGTTTCCGTTTCGACTTCTCCCACTTCGAGAAACTCAGCGACGAGCAGATTGCCAAGGTGGAGGCAAGGGTCAACCAGCTAATCCGCGACAACCTGCCGCTCCAGGAGAAACGCGACGCCACCATGGACGAAGCCAGGCAGATGGGTGCCATCGCCCTTTTCGGGGAAAAGTACGGTGACAGGGTGAGAGTCGTCAAGTTCGGTCCGAGCGTGGAACTCTGCGGCGGCTGCCACACCAGCGCCACCGGCAACATCGGATTCTTCAAAATCCTCTCCGAAAGTGCGATAGCCGCCGGCATCAGGCGTATTGAAGCCGTCACCGGCGAAGCCGCCGAGGCCTATGTCTACGGGATGCAGGAGCTGCTCAAGACCGCACGCTCATTCTTCAACAACGTGCCGGATCTCGCCGGGGCGATAAAGCACCTGGTGGAGGACAACGCCACCTTCAAGAAACAGGCGGAGGAGTTCGCCCGCCAGAAGGCCGCACAGCTTGCACAGCTGCTCGCCTCCAAGGCAGAGGAAGTGGGCGGCATCAAACTCATCGTGGCAAGCCGCATAGCCGAGAACGGCGGCGACCCGACGATGCTGCGCAACGCCGCGCTCGCCCTCCAGAAAGAGCTCAGCAACACAGCCCTCGCGGCAGCTTTCGAGTCCGACGGCAAGCCGCAGCTCCTCCTGATGTACTCCGACGACCTCGTGGCCAAAGGGCACAACGCCGGCAAGGAAATCCGTGAAGCCGCCAAGTTCATCCTCGGCGGAGGAGGCGGACAGCCGGGCCTGGCCTCAGCCGGCGGCAAGAACCTCGAGGGACTCAAAGACGCTCTCGACGCCCTTGTCAAGGCGGCGACAACCTCCGGAAAATAGTGTAAAGGCAGGAGGATGAAGAAACTCGACCGCTTCATACTGAAGTCGTTTTTAGGGCCGCTGGTAGCGATCCTGTTCGTCGTCGTCTTCATCCTTCTGCTCCAGTTTCTCTGGCTCTACATAGATGAGCTTGTAGGCAAAGGGTTGGGACTCAAGATCATCCTTGAGTTCCTGATGTGGGGAGCCTGCACGATTCTCCCTCAAGCCCTGCCGCTCGCGACCCTGCTGGCCTCCATGATGGTAGTGGGGCAGATGGCCGAGAACAACGAGCTTCTCGCCATCAAGGCAGCCGGAGTATCGTTCTCCCGTATCATCGCCCCGCTCACGGCAGCTTCGCTGCTCATCGCCATCGGGGCGTTCTTCATCGGGGACCGTCTGGTGCCGCACGCCTTCAACAAGATCTACACCCTGCGTGACGACATCGGCCGTACCAAAAACGAGATCAAAATACCGTCAGGCACGTTCTACGACGGCATCGACGGCTACATCCTCAGAGTGGACGACCAAAGCAAAAAGAGCGGGATGCTATACGGGGTCATGGTCTACGACCACAGCGCCGGCAAGGGCAACATCTCGCTGACCTTGGCCGACTCGGCCCTCATCAAGATGTCCAGCCGCAAGGACTACCTGACATTCACGATGTTCGACGGATCCTCCTACCAAGAGGACAACAGCATACGCTATGCCGATACGAGCCTTGCCCTGCAGAGGGTCAAGTTCGCCAGACAGGAGATAGTGGTCCCCCTGTCCAACTACAACTTCGAGAAATCGGACTCGAGCCGCTTCGGCGACCAGGCCAAGTCCATGAGCGTGAAGCAGCTCAAGCACGACAGCGACTCGCTGCACCGCCATGTGGACTCCGTCCAGAGAGTGCACTACGCCTCCATCATCAGGATGAAGCCGTTCCAGGAGAGCGCACAGCTCGACACCGCGCTGCGCAACCCGGACAGAGCACTCTTCAGCTATGAGGGGTCATGTGAATGGAAGGACATCGACAGCAAGGCCATAGCCTACAAGGAGGCCGGAGAAAGGGCAAGCCGCTACGCATCCGACATCGGGAGCCTCAAGTTCGACACCTACGAGCAGGACTACTACATCCGGCACACGGACATCGAGCTGCTGAAGAAATTCGCCCAGGCTCTCGCCTGCTTCATACTCTTTTTCATCGGTGCTCCGCTCGGCTCGCTTATACGCAAGGGCGGTCTGGGCACAAGCGCCATCATCTCAGTGCTCTTCTTCGTGCTGTACTGGGTGGTGGACATCTCAGGCACCAAACTCGCCAGGGACGGTGCGATCGGCGCCTTCGCCGGAGCGTTCATCTCAGCATTCATACTCGCACCGATAGGCATCTTCCTGACATGGAAGGCCATAAACGACTCAGAACTTTTCAATTTGGATCAATTCAAGAATTGGCGCAGGAGGCTCAAGAGCAAGATTGCCGGCTTCTTCCGCCCTGTGCGCATAGTCTATATGGGCACCCCGGAATTTGCGGTGGCACCGCTGGACAATCTCATCCGCAACAAGTACAAGGTCGTAGGGGTAGTGACAGTCCCGGACAAGCCGAGCGGACGCGGGCTCAAGGTAAACGAGAGCGCCGTCAAGCGCTACGCCGTGGAGCATGGACTTCCTCTGCTCCAGCCCGAGAGACTCAAGGATCCCGAATTCCTTGCATCACTCAAAGCATGGAAACCGGATCTCATAGTGGTGGTGGCCTTCCGCATGCTCCCAGAGGCCGTATGGTCAATGCCTCGGCTCGGCACCATCAACCTGCATGCCGCCCTGCTGCCGCAGTACCGCGGCGCAGCCCCTATCAACTGGGCAGTCATCAACGGGGAGAAGCTCACCGGAGTGACCACATTCATGATAGATAAGGACATAGACACCGGCGGCATCCTGATGCGCCACGAGTGCAGGATAAGCCCTGTGGACACTGCCGGGGATGTGCATGACAAACTGATGGAGATCGGCTCGGACCTGGTACTCCAGACAGTGGAAGGACTCATAGAGCACAACATAGAGACGAGGGTGCAGCGCTCTTTCATCCAAGGCTCGGAAGTGCTCAAGCCGGCACCGAAGCTCACCCGCGAGACCTGCCGCATCGATTGGAACGACAGCAGCGAACACATCTACAACCTCATACGCGGCCTGAGCCCATATCCGGCAGCATTTACAGAGATCGCTGAAGGCGACAAGGCTCCGCAGACCCTCAAGATATACAGGGCGGAGAGAGTCGATCTGCACGCCGCTCCGGGAGAGATCCTCTCCGACGGCAAGACATATCTCGCCATAGCCACGGCCGACGGGGCCATCTCGCTCAAGGACATGCAGCTTTCCGGCAAGAAGAGGATGGAAGTCAAGGACTTCCTGCTAGGTTTCAGAAACCCTGACAAGTACCATATATGTTAAGAAGGATCAGAATCGCGGCAGCCGCCCTGTTCATCGTCGGGATCACGCTGCTATTCGCCGGTATCGGCCACCAATTGTGGGGCTGGATGGCTAAACTCCAGTTCCTCCCGTCCTGTATGGCACTGAATTTCTGTGCCATAGCCTTCATCTTGCTGTTGACTTTCGTCTTCGGCCGAATCTACTGCTCCGTCATCTGTCCGATGGGAGTTTTCCAGGATCTTGTCATCAGTCTGCGCAAGGCTATCTCCCCGAAAGGGCACAAACCAAAGAGGCATTTCGTCAAGGAGCCGCGCATCGTCCGTTATGGCATTCTGGCTACCGTCATCGTAAGCGCTTTGACTTTCAGCCAGTTGCTGCTGACCGCTCTGGCACCGTACAGTGCTTATGGACGCGCGGTGCGCAGCGTCATCGGTCTCGCCAGCGGGGATAGCATCGCACCGGCACTGCTCATCACCGCATTCGTGACACTGGCCGTTATCATCGCCTGTGCGTGGATCTGGGGGCGCGGCTGGTGCAACACCATCTGCCCTGTAGGGTCGGTGCTCGGACTTGTCTCCCGATTCTCGCTCTTCAAGATCAGCATAGACAAGAGCCAGTGCGTCTCCTGCCACAAATGTGAGAGAGGTTGCAAATCATCATGCATCGACATAGACACTCACACCGTGGACAGCAGCCGGTGCGTGGACTGCTTCGACTGCCTGGACAGCTGTCCGAAAGGCGGTATAAAGTTCCGTTTCTCCCTGCCGGGCAAGACTGAGGCCAAGACGGAGAGTGTGGACAAGGGACGTCGCGCATTCATGACCACCACGGCCCTCGTCGGCGGAAGTCTCGCCCTCGGGGCACAGAACAAGCGGCTCGATGGCGGACTGGCCGAAGTGATCGACAAGACCTCACCAGAGCGCGCCGAGAGGCTGGTGCCGTTCGGGGCCAGAAGCGTCAAGGACTTCTACGACCGCTGCACCGCCTGCCAGCTCTGCGTGAGCAATTGCCCGAACGGGGTGCTCCGCGCCTCCACTGACTTAGAGCACTTCCTCCAGCCGCAGATGGGCTATGAAAAGGGCTGGTGCCGTCCGGAGTGCACCACCTGCAGCCAACTCTGTCCTGCGGGAGCAATCCTCCCTCTCGAAAAAGATGAAAAACTCTCGCACAAGATCGGCACGGCCAAAGTAAACCTGAGTCTGTGCCTCGCAGCCAAAGACGAAGCCGGATGCGGCAACTGCTCTCGCCACTGCCCGACAGGGGCTGTGCGCATGGTCAAGACAGACGGCTTCCGCAGGAGCATCCCGGTAGTGGCTGAAGCCCAGTGCATCGGCTGCGGCGCCTGCGAATATCTGTGCCCGTCAAGGCCGATAAGCGCCATTACTATAGATGGAATTTCCGTTCACACAAAAAAAGACTGATATGGACAGAAGAGAATTTCTCAAGACCGCAGGTCTTGGCGCTGCCGCTGCAGGGCTCGCAGCCTGCGCCCCGAAGACGCTCACAGAGGAGAAGACCGGCGTTTCCGACAAAGGACTTGACGGCTCCATGCCGCAGCACTACCCTGGAGTGGGGCTGCTCGGCTACGGCTGCATGAGGTGGCCGATGGTCGACGGAGATGACGGAAAGAAACACATCGACCAGCAGGAAGTCAACCGCTTGGTGGATTTCGCCCTCGAGCACGGAGTCAACTATTTCGACACATCTCCTGTCTACCTCGAAGGCGACAGCGAGCGGGCCACTGCCGAAGCCCTCAACCGGCATCCGCGCGAGAGCTGGCTTCTCGCCACCAAACTGTCCAATTTCTCGGATGCATCCTATGACAACTCAGTCAAGATGTACCGCAAATCCCTGGAAATCTTCAAGACGGACCATGTGGACTACTACCTGCTGCATTCTCTTAGCGGCGGAGAGGATTTCTCAAGACGCTTTGGGGATACAGGGATCATGGAATTCCTGCTGAAGGAAAAGGCCGCGGGACATATCCGCCATCTGGGCTTCTCCTTCCACGGTGCCAAGAGCGGATTTGACGAGATGATGGCACTGCACGACAGCGGCAAATACCACTGGGACTTCGTCCAGATCCAGATGAACTATGTGGACTGGACCCATGCCGGCGGACGCAACACCGACGCAGAATATCTTTACGGGGAACTCGACCGCAGGCAGATTCCGATAGTGATCATGGAGCCGCTGCGCGGAGGGCGTCTTGCAGACATGCCGGCAGGCACGGCTGACCTTTTGAAAGCCAAGGCCCCAGGGGACTCACTCGCTTCATGGGCTTTCCGTTTTGTCGGCAGCTATCCCCGGGTACAGGTGGTGCTGAGCGGCATGACCTACATGGAGCACCTCCAGGACAACCTCCGCACCTTCCTCAACTTCAAGCCAGTGACCGACGAGGAGAAAACCCTTTTGGAAGAGGTCGCCGACAGGCTTGAGAACTACCCGTTGGTGCGCTGCACAGGCTGCCAGTACTGCATGCCATGCCCTTACGGGATCAACATCCCGGCCATCTTCCGCTTCTACAACGACAGCGTCAACGCCGGCACCTACGTGACCAGCAAGGAGCAGAAAGGCTACGCCAAGGCCCGCAGTAATTATCTGCTCGCCTACAACAAGGCCATCCCTGCGGTCCGCCAGGCCGATCACTGCATCGCCTGCGGCAAATGCGTGGGCGCATGCCCGCAGCACATCGCCATCCCGCGTGAGCTGCGCCGCATCGACCAGTACATCGAGAGCCTCAAGCGCGAGACGCTGGAGTAGCCACCACTTCCCTACCCGCCCGCGCAGGCAGGTTTTTTGACAAAAATGTCCGGCCAGAGGGGTATCTGACCGGACAATTGAGTTTCTACACGGCTATCAGAAGCTGTAGCCCAGTCCGAAGGTCATGGTGCCGCCGAGAGCTTCGGAAGCGAAGAGATAGGCGGCGTTGAGCTCAATGCCGAAGAACTTCACCCCGAGACCGGCGGAGGCAAAAGACGGCAGCACAGCCGTCTCCGGGCCATAGTGATAACCGGCACGGGCGAACACCATATCCTTGAAAGAATACTGCACACCGGCAGCAGCCATAACGCTGCCGGAGAACAAATAGTCCAGATCCGCATCCACTTTGAGAGTGTGAACCTCAGACAGCGACCTTGTCCAGTCCACACCTACGCGGGCTGAAGCCGGTAATGACCAACTGTTGCCATCTGCACCCTTGACCTTGCTTCCAAGCGAAGCAGCTCCGGCAGTGATGTTGAAGTCAGAGAAGCGGTAGCTTACGAAAACATCCCCGCAAAATGCGGTGTAGGAGTCGTCTTTGCTGAGCTTTTGAGAAGCGAAACGGACATTGACGCCGGCAGAGAGATTGTCGATAATCTTCACGCCAAAGCCGAGCCCTGCAGAAAGCAGGGAGGGCTTGAATGTGCCGGCAGGATTCCCGGTCTCGTCAGTGAGATTGTACTCTTCGCCATTCTGCATGACACCGGCCACTGAAAGACCGAAGCGCTCTCCAAGTTTAAAGCCTGCACCCAGACCCATGTTGGCACTGGCTGCCCCGTCCGGAGCCCAACTCTGATACGACGCTCCGAAGTCCATGCTCTTCTCCGAGAACGGTACGATGGAAGAGTTACGCAACGCGGACCACGCCGTCCCGTTCGTAGAGGCGAGGCCTGCGAAGCCCATTCCTGTGGAAACAGGATCCTGCTCTACTCTCAATGACGGCATCGCCGTCTGGGCTGACAGAACTCCCGCAGAAAGCAGGCAGGCAGCCGCCAAAACGATTATGTTCTTATGCATCATTACTTCTTGACTATATTTTGCTTATACTCCTTGTCCCCGATCTTGACAGAGACGACATACCTTCCAGGGGCCTCACCAGACATGTCCACCACGAGAGGATCGAGGATGCTCACGTCTGTCACCGTCTCATATACCAGCCCACCGGTCTCAGAACGGACAGCCACCTCTGTGGAGGCTTTGACGCCGGTACCGATATTCAGTTTGTCCACCACAGGGTTAGGGTAAGTGGTGACAGGCTTTTCCGGATCCGGTATCGCCACACGGAAGCTGAATTCCGCAGTCTTGTTCTTGGCATCGGATGCGACCACGGTGACATTGGTCATGCCATAGTCCAGAGCTGTTCCGTTGAGGATATTGCCCTTAGGGTTGATGTGCAGAACGGCGACATTCTGGTTCTTCACCGTGTATTTCAGCGTCTCCCCATCCGGATCCTCCACGTATTGCGACATGTCGATAGCGAACTTCTCACCCGGTGAAGCAAGGATCATGTCGTCAATCTGCTTTATCACAACTGGCGGATGGTTCTCGAGGATTTCGAAAGTCACTGTATAGTCAGTACTGTCCCACTTGTCACTTGCGATGATGTGGGCCGTATATACTCCTGCATCAGCCAGAGGGCCGCTTATCTTAAGCTCATACACCCCGCTTACGGTATTCTTCTCGAAGGTGTCGGCAGATGAGGTAGCGGACTGGTATTTGACAGTGAATGAGTGCCCGTCAGGGTCATAGATATTGAAAGGAACAGTGAGGGTGTTATGCGAACGAATCCTGTAATCCCCTGTATATGAAGTCTCGATGACAGGAGGATTGTTCGGCAGGGTGCTCACAGTCTGGACTTCTCCAATTCCGGAGAAGTTGCGCCCATAGCTGAAAGCGCAAATCGACACAGCGTATTCAGTGTTGAAGTCAAGATTCTCGATGCTGCCGCTGAGCTGTGCACCCGTCGCAGCCGAACCAGTGTACACAACGGAACTCACCACCCCGGAAGGCAGGTTGTTGAAATCAAGCCCCTCAAGAAGACTCTTGTCCTTGGTGGCAAGGAGAATGAAGCCGTATGCCTTGTTACCGTCCTTGTCGGCAGTCAGCGACCAGCTGAAGTTGAGATTATTGGCTTTGGCCTCAACCTTGAGATCCTCCACCGGGGCAGGGGCCTGTGAACCTCCGTATACTATTGAGCCGATAGCATCCACGAGCGGACCTATCCTGGTGCTGGAAGAGAGAGCGTCCTTGCGCGCACCGTTGATGAGCCTCTCCTTGAGCATATCGTTGGTGAAGCCCTGGCCGCCATAATACGAAACTATGAGCGCAGCCACGCCAGACACGTGCGGACATGCCATGGAAGTACCCTGCATCCATCCGTACTTGCTGCCCGGGATGGTGCTGTAGACCTGTCCGTTGCCGTAGTAGGCGTCTCCACCCGGAGCTGCGATGTCCACCCAGTCCCCGTAGTTGGAGTAATAAGCCCTGTTGTAGTCCGGAGCGATAGAGCCGACAGCTATGACAGGCTCATAGTTGGCCGGGGCTCCGTACTCGATGGCATCGTTGCCTGCAGCGAAGATCACCACTCCACCCTTCATCGGGGAGTTCGGGAGCTGGTTGCCGGCATTGTCACAGCCGGCGTACTTGATGAAGTAGTCCACGGCCTCTTTCTGGGCTGCACTGATCTTGCCTGCCTTGGCGGCCTCAAGCTCACTTCCTGTCACCTTGCCGTCACCGTTATAGTCGTAATTGTATCCCCAGCTGTTCTGGGAGATCACGGCACCGTTGTCGGCTCCCCACTTGATCGCAGCGGCAGTATCTCCCCCGCGGTCATTGCCGTCTGCACCGGTCTCGAAAATCTGGCAGGACAGCAGGCGCACGCCCTTGATGCCCTTGGCGGCATCACCGCCGGCGATGCCCTCTACGCCCTTGCCGTTGTTGCTTATGGCACCGATGGTGCCGGCCACATGGGTGCCATGATCATGCGCACTCACCTGACCTCCGGAGACGAAGTTGCGTCCGCCGACATAGGCATCAGCAAGATCCTCGTGATTGAAGTCGATACCGCCGTCAACCACGCTGACTATCACTTTCTCGCTTCCGACAGTGTAATTCTGCCAGACCGGCTGCACATTGATGTCGGCCCCGGCCTTATGCTTGGATGTAAGGGTGCCGTCGTTGTGATAGTGCCACTGGTATTTGGCGTACGGGTCATTGAAGTAGGAAATCTTCACCACCGGCACCGGCTCGGCTATGACGACTCCCGGGATGGCCCCGACTTCTTGTGTGGCCTTGGTGACGCTGACAGGCTTACGGTAGGTTACCTTATACCAGCGATGCAGCCCCTCGGCCCTCGTGCGCGGCTCGAACTCTCCCGCATACGGGAAGAGACGCTCCAAGGATTCGATGCCCAGCTGTTCGTACAGAGCGGCAACATCCGGAGAAGAAGCCTTGGTGACAACGCCTTCGGCGGCGAGATCCTTCTCTATGAGTTCCGCCGTCTGCTCGTCAAAATTGATGTTGAGTGTGCCTTGTTCGTATGCAGCCTCTTGCGGTGAAATGCTGACCTCCTCTTCAGAAGCCGGCACAGTCTCCCTGGAGCAGGAGAAAGCCGCAGCGAGAGCCGCGCATACGAGCGCGAGTGATAAAAGATTTCTCTTCATATTGAATTATTGTTGATTGTCTGCAAGGTAATCGACCAGCACTATGAGAGACACCGGTTCTTTCCACTTGATCTTGTTGGACTTCAGGAAAGTCTTGAGTTTGGCCTTGTCGATGCCGGGCATATCCTGGACCTCCCTTTTCGTGGCAAGCACCGACCTGCCACCGAAGACGAGGTAAAGCTTCTTGTTGAGGGAGAGCGTCTTGCCGTTCTCTTTAGAGTTCTTGAGCTCCATGTGGTTCATGTTGGATCTGGTGCCACCGATGCCTTCGAGCGAACTGAGGGCTGTCGTGGCGATGGAGCTGGAGGAAGAACCATAAGCTCCGCCCGTCTCGTTGAGACGCGCGTAATCGATACTTATGTCTTCGGCGACAACACCCTTGTCCGATTTCTGGAGCACCTTCATCATCCTGCCTGCCGCATTGATATAGACATCATTGCCGATCTGGACAGAGACGACCTCCACGACTGAAGCCTGCTTGACCATGTCCCCGTCGATGAAATGGACTCTGCTGTCATCAATGCAGATGTTGTACTTGCCCTCAACAACCTTGCCAGTGTTCATCACCAGCTTACCCGGCATGAAATCTTCGTAGATATAGGGCCAGGTGGTGGTGGGCTCGAAATTCTGCGCCACGCAAAGCACGGCGGACAGCGCAAACAATGCGGCTGCGATGAGAGTTTTAAGTGTTTTCATGATATGGACTTTTATAACGGACAAAACTGCCCCGGCGCGGGCCGGAGCAGTCAAGTCTTATTTAACAGTCTTATTTGACGACTTTTGCGTCAAGGCCGAAAGCCTTCTTCGCAACGGATACGGCACTGGCCTTTGCACTGCCGCCCTCTGTAGTCTTGGATGCTGCATAAGTATATACTCCATCATACCACATCGCAGGGGATCCGCCCTTATACCCGAGGAATCCGAAGTAACCCGTATTCTCCAGTTCCCCTACCTCAGGCATCTGAAGAACAATAGGGAGAGTTTCACTGTACAAGAAACTTGAGCCTTGGATTGCGGCGCAAACCAACTTTGCATTGTAGGTGACACCTTCATCCTCGAAGTCGAAGCAGTCCTGAGCAGGGCTGATTGAAATCTCCCCGCTCTCAGGAGTGAATGTGGCGTATACAGGCTTGGTCAACGGCATTCCGCAAAGAGAAGTGAACATCACGTTACCCTTCTTATCATCATCGCTGGCCACGATGACATCACTGCCACCATAGTAGTTTCCGTCAAATACTGACCTGTACTGTGCCGTATACGTTCCGAGCACATCCTCAAACTTATAGTCATAAGCATACTTGAACTCGGCAGTCCACTCTGCGTTGGTGTTGCCGTAGTAGTCCTCGAAGGTACCGGCCGCAATCTTGACAGCCACATCACTTCCCCTTGAAGGCTCTGCAGGGAGATAAACCACTACCTTTCCTGCTGACTTGACATAACCGAAGTCAGAATTAGGAGTAAGATCGTAGGTGACAGTCTTGCCCGTTTCAAAATACGTAGCCGAGCCTGTCTTCTTGGAGTAAGCATAACCGTATCCATATTCTGAACCGAAGTCAACTACCAAAGGAGTCTCCCAGTCCGTCATGACAGTGACATCTGACTTCCCGAGACTGAACTCCTTGAGCTTGTTCTGTGCAAAAATGTTGCTCCCCTCCACATCGTACGTGGAAGCGTTAAGTTTGGCGGAAGATGCCAGAGCGACAGATTTGTTGCCGGCATAGTCCTCAAATGCCCCTTCAGCGACATCTACTGAGTACCAGGCACCTGCAGGGAGTTCGAATCTGATGGTAGCTGTAGCATCCGTGACCTCGGTCACAGTGCCGGCCACAGTGCCGACAGGAGTGCCGTTGATGAACTCCGGATCGTTGAGTGCATAGTACTTCGCTGTGATTTCGCCGTCCGCCTTCTTGATGTTCTCTGAGAAGACAAGCTTTATCACACAGCTGTCAGCACTGAACTTCGTCGGCCTCGGAGCCACCTTATCAGAAGTCTGGAAAGTGACGCTGGCCACGCTGGAAGGAATTCCGGTGGAACTTCCGGCTACTGCGTAGATGACATACGGAGTGTTAGGAGCAAGCCCCTCAACAGTGAGGGTCTTGCTCTTTGAGAGATGCCAGTCGATAGTGCCCTGGGCCACGCTCTTGTAGGAAACGGAGAAGAGGGAAGCGGAGTCGAGAGCCTCCACCACATCACTCTGATCAACGAGGTATGAGTAGTAGGTCGCCTCGCTTTTCGGGGTGAGGGTGAATGTGACAGCGTCATCCTCCACAAGCTTCACCTCGATGTCGATGCCGTCAGACTTGACTTCCGGCGTTGCGCTCTCCGTAGGACCGTAAAGGTCGCTGCAGGCCACGAGGAGAGCCGCTGCTGATATGAGTGTAAATATCTTTTTCATATACATTTTCCTTTATTTCTTTACCCAAACGATGCCCGGCATAAGCAGATCATATAGAGATACTCCGCCACTCTCCGCCTGATATCCGATACCGCAACCGTCCTCGGAAGCGAATCCTTTGCTGGTGGCAGCGAAAGCGATATTGCCGCTCGTTGAGACGGAACTGCCTCCCCCAAAGTACCACAATTTGGCTTCATTGGTGCCCACCTTGTCCGGAAGAGACTGTCCGCACGGGAACGTGATACCGGAAATATTGCCGTCTTCATCCTTGACCACGTTACCATAAATACGGTAGTCCGCAGAAGGATAGGTACCTGCAAATGACGCAGTAAAGCCATCAACCCATACGACATTCACATCATCAGGGTCCTTCATCAAGGTAACGGTCCAGCTGACATCAACGTCATCAAAGTAATCATGGGCCGTCGCAGTGTACTCGCCAAGGATGGCGCTGAGAGGGTGATCAAGATCATTGATGGTGACAGTGCAGGCACTGCTTGCCCCAAGCTTCAACCCAGTGGCAGACACGAGTTTGACGGTAAAAGAAAGGTCTCCCGTATAGCCTGCAACGTTCTTGATGTTCACCACGATAGCACCTGTGCGGGACTCGCCGTCAAATACTACCACAGCAGACTCGTCGCCGCTCTCATAGTTCACGCCTTCTTTGGCCGTGCCGTCCACAAGCTCGTAAGAGACATTGGATTTGGCCGGGTCGATAGAAGCAATCGTGAGAGGAAGGGTCACTGTCCCGGCATCTTCGTTGACAGAAACGGCTGACTTGTCGAAAGCAACGAAAGACTCGGACTCATCGAATGTCGGGAGCGGGTTGAGATTACACCCTGCAAGGGATGCCACTGCCACAGCTCCAGCTATGTATTTAAGTATATTTTTCATCATTAGTCCTCCTTAATTAGTTGGTATAACCAGGATTGTGGGTAAGGTTTGGATTGACGCCATACTCCCTGTCAGGGATAGGCATGGCCCAACGGTAGTCTCCAGCCTTGATATCCTTTGCGTCAGGGTCACCGGTAAAGTCACTGCGGGTCATGTCGCGCTTGGTACGTGCGAGGTCGAACCAGAGGTGGCCTTCCCATGCGAGCTCCTTACGGCGCTCCTCATACACACCTGCGAGGGTCTGAGGCAGAACGCTTGCGCCACGGTTGTCGGCGATGGTCTTGAGATCATCTACAGCATTGACTCCAGTGATGGTGGCACCATTGATAAGAGCCTCAGCGCGGTTGAGATACATCTCGGAGAGCCTGAAGACGATGGTGTTGTTGACATCAGGTGTGCCAAGGCCCTTGCCGGCATATTTGCCTGTCCATACGACATCACCCTTTGCCTGGAAGAGACTTCCGCGGACATCTGTCTCCTCATAAGACTCATAGAGGTCGGCAGAAGCACCTGCATCACCATAGCCGGTAGGGCTGGTCATAGGCATGATGCCGTCATGATATCCATCATAAGAATTGGTCTTGATACCATATACTTCGAAGATGATCTCTCCACCCTTAGGTGTATCTTCACGGAAGCAGGCGGCGTTTTTAAAGTCTTCAGGCTTCCACATAGTGTATTTGCCGCTGTTGATGACCTTGGTAGCATAGTTGGCAGCCTCCTGCCACTTGCCCATGTAGAGGTAGGCTCTGCTGAGGAACGCCTGGATGGCGTAGATTGACACGGCAGACTTGGCATCGGCTACTCCGCTCCTGACATAAGTCGGGTCGATGATGGACTCGGCCTCAAGAAGGTCAGCCACGATCTGTGCATATACCTTGGCCACGCTCTCGCGGGCAGGCTTGGCGTTCGCATCTGTGTGAAGCACTACAGGCACACCGTCATGAGAAGCATCAGCGGTGTAATTGTAAGGCTGGGCATAAGTGCGCACGAGATCGAAGTGTGCCAAAGCGCGAAGGAAGAGAGCCTCAGCCTTGAGATTTTTCTTTGTCTGTGCATCCCCTTCGACATTCTCGAGGGCATCGATGGCGTTGTTGGCGGCTGAAATCACATAGTAGCCATAACCCCAGAGACCATAGGTACTGGACTCGGAAAAGTTGACATTGTAGGCATCTGTAAGACGGCCTGAATCCCAGTCCGAATTGAAGTATTTCTTACCGTTGCCGGTCTTCATCTCGTTGTAGATAATGAAGTCTGCACCATACCAAGTGGTAGAAGCAAGAGGTGAATATGCTCCGGCGACAGCCTTGTTGACGCCACTCAGGGTGGAGAGCGTAAGCTCGTTGCTCTGCTCGAGGATCGGCTCTTCTGTCAAGAAGTCCTGGCAGGAGTTTGCGCAGCAGAGCGCAAGCGCTGCGGATGCGATAGCTATATATTTGTTCATATTCGTCATGATTTAGAATGATAACTCGATACCTCCGACGACAGACTTGGTGAGAGGATATGTACCGGCGGTAAGTCCGGTGATACCCTGCTCAGGGTCCCAGAAGTTGACATCGTTGAAGCAGTAGAGGTTGAGGCCGCTGACATAGAACTTAAGGCCCTTGACCTTGAGCTTCTTGAGAGCGCGCTCCTGCAGGGAGTAGGAGATGGTGACATCCTTGACGCGCAGGTAGCTCCCGTCTGCGAGCCAGCGGGTGCTCAGAGTAGCGTCATTGCTGACCGACTGTCCGGCAACCGGCTTAGGCTGCACTCCAGTGTCGCCCGGCTTCTTCCAATAATTGTTGGATGAGGCCATCTGATTCATGGTCATCTCTGAGCCATCGGAGTTGAGGTAGCTCCACTCGTTGACGAGGAACACCTTGTTGCCTGCCTTGAACTCAAAGAATGCGCTGGCAGAGAATCCCTTCCAGGCGAAGCTGGTGTTGAATCCACCGATGATCTTCGGCTCTGGAGAACCGGCATATATCTTCTGTGCTTTTGCGGCGTTGTTGGTAAGAGTGCCATCAGCTGCCCTGAAGAGAGCCTCACCGTTGCTAGGGTTCACTCCGTAGTAATCGGTCAAGTAATAGGTGTATCTGGACTTGCCGACCACATAGTGCATGTAAGATGCGGCTTCGATCTTCTCGTCTCCTGCAAGGTCAAGGATCTCGTTGCGGTTGTAGGCAAGGTTGAGGCCCACATTCCAAAGCATGTCGCTGGTAGATACGATGTCACCGTCAATCTGGAACTCGACACCGTCGTTTTTCATCGCGCCGGCATTCATGAAGTTGGTGCTGAAACCGGTGGTCTGAGGAACCTTCTTGCTGAGGAGCATGTCGGTGGTCTTACGGCTGTAGACGTCCACGCTACCCCTTACTCTGCCGAGGAAGCCGAAGTCAACTCCGACATTCCAGGTGCCGTTCTTCTCCCATGAAAGATATGGGTTTGAAGGCTGGGAAGGAAGCATTCCGACCACACCGTTGTACTGTGATGAGGCGTAGACACCATAAGCTTTGTAGGCGGCGATACCGTTGTTACCGTTGACGCCATAGCTTGCACGGATCTTGAGAAGATCGAGCCAGCGGTACTGCATCCACTTCTCTCGGCTCATATTCCATGATGCGGAAGCTGACCAGAAGAAGCCCCACTTGTTCTGCTCTCCAAAGAGGGAGCTTCCGTCCTCACGGGCGGTGAGCTGGGCGAAATATTTGTTGTCGTAGTTGTAGTCGAGGATTCCGAAGAATGAGAGGAGGGTCTCACGGGTAAAGCCCTGTTCAGTCTCTTTCTTGCTGCTGTCACCGGTGTTGACATACGGGATCTCCGGGTCAACTCCCTGTGCAGACGTATACATGAACTCGTAGTTGTAGCGGTTGGCCTCCTGTCCGAGGAGTGCCCTCACTGAGTGGTAGCCCTCGAAGATGTTGGTATAGTTGAGGGTGTTGGAGGTAGTGAGGTTCTGGAACTGGCTGTTGGTGGTCTGGAGGGTTCCGGTACCGCCCTGCTTCGGGTGGGACTTCGGAGACCAGTACCTTCTGTCCTGAGTGAATGCGACCTCTGCGGAGTTCTTGGTCTCGGCTACGAGGTTCTTGGTGAGCTCCCAACGGAGGAAAGCTGTGCCGTTGAAACGGTATGACTTGGACCACTGGTCATCATAGGCCGCTGTGGCACGAGGGTTCTGGTTGGAGTTGGAAGGGATGTTGGTGTTGAAATCCCCGTTCTCATCGTACTTCGGAATCCAAGGCAGAAGTCCGAGCCCAGCCCATGCCGGGTTGGAGTAGTAAAGGGACTCCATAGGGACATCGTTCTGCTCGGTGTAGGCGGCGTTGACACGGACACCGGTCTCGAGGTTGTCACGAAGCTTGTAGTCGGCGTTGACACGGGCTTGGAACTTGGAGTAGTCGATACCGTAGAAAACACCGTCGTTCTTGTGATATGAAACTGAAGAGAAATACTTTGCCTTGTTGGTACCACCACGGGCGCTGATCTCGTACTCCTGAAGCACACCCGGACGGGTGAAATGCTCCATCCAGTTGGTCTGCTCCTTGGAGAGCAGGGACAGAGGACGGTAGTAAGTGCCGGTAGGATCGTCAGGATCCATACCCGCATTATATACGGCATCCCTCTGATAAGCGAGGAGCTCGCTCGGAGTCATCATGCGAAAACCGCTGTCGCTCTGGAGCCATGACACGCCGTACTTGGCACGGGCGTCGAACTGGGCCTGTCCTTCCTTACCACTCTTGGTGGTGACGAGAATGACGCCGTTTGCCGCACGTGATCCATAGACGGCCGCTGCAGCAGCGTCCTTGAGGACGGTGATGGACTCGATATCGTTAGGGTTGATGGTGGCGATGGAGTTGGACTGGTTGGTCATCTCTGATGTGCCTGCGGAAATGATAGGAATACCGTCCACAACCCAAAGCGGAGCGTTGCTCGCGTTGATTGAGGAGGTACCGCGCACGCGGATCTGTGATGCTGCGCCAGGCTGGCCGCTGTTCATGGAAATCTGCACGCCGGCAAGTTTTCCTGAGAGCATCTTGTCCACTGATGAGACCGGTGCTTCAGCGAGGCCCTGTCCCTTGACGGCGGATACTGATCCCGTCACGGCCTCACGCTTCGCCGTACCGTAGGCTACGACAATCGTCTCGTCCAGGAGCTGGGAGTCCGGGTTGAGGGCGATGTCAAGGTTCTGCCTTCCGTTCACGCTGACCTCCGCCAGTACATATCCCATGCAGCTGACGGTAAGTGTTGCGTTTGAAGGCACGGAAATGCTGTATGCCCCGAAGCTGTCGGTGAGGGTGTAGTTGCTGGTGCTGCCCTTGAGCTGCACCGCCGCGCCTATCACCGGATCACCGTTGGAGGCATCTGTGACAGTACCCGTCACTTTCACGTTCTGCGCGGAAAGTGACACTGTCAGGAGCGCTAAAATCGCGCTGAAATACAGTTTCGCTTTTTTCATAAGCAAATACTTTAATTAAACAAACGTTATACTAACCACTAAATTTCTCTTGTCTGTAGGCTTCCCTTCGGCCTCGGCTACATAAAAGGGGCGTTTTGGAAAGCGAAATTCGGTGCAAAATTATCAGAATATTTCAGATAAGCAAATTCGCTAATACCTGATTTATAGGTAGTTATAAATACAGATTGTAACCGGTTACGCCGTTTTTGCTTACAAACTTCAATAAAAATGGCCGAAATTCTTTCTAAATGAAAGCATTTTTTGGCAGATTTCCAAAAATCAGTGACAAAATAAAAATTTGAAAATTTTTAAAAATTATTTCCCTTCGGGGCGCGCGAGTCGGTGATGCCCCCTTTGGCTTGACTTCTCCGGACTGTGCCCAACTCTCATGCGTAGGTTATAGCATTTCGCTCGCTTTCTGCTATAACCCAGTAGGCGAAACGGCATTGGAAGGTGTTTTTCAATCCAGGTTATAGCACTATGACCTGCTTTTGCTATAACCTTTCCAGTCAGTTAATATCCAAATAAAATTGGGCCTAATAATTTTGGTTTAACCTTTATATTTTAATAATCAATATTTTATATAGTCGGCAAGAAGCCTTGTCGTTTGCGCGCAAGCGCCATCCCTACGTCTCCAGCGATCAGGGTTCTCAATCGAACACCATCTGATGAAGCCCGGCTCAATCCTTCAAACAACCTATAGGTACTATATATAATATATATACCGTCTTTGCGGCGATATGCATAGTCACCGACTCCGACGAGCACCATCATGAATGAGGGATCATTCATCTTATCGGTGTTGATTCTCCCAGCCAGTTCTAGCAGATTTCCGGCCCCCTCTTCTATGAGCTTGTCGCCGCCCAATTTCACCTCTACAAGGCCATAGAAAAATATTTTCTGTTTCCTCAATTGGCGCGTTTTTGCTTCTGAGTTGGCGCACTTTTGCTTCCCGGTTTGGCTGTATTCCAAAATTTACGCTAAATCTTGGAGTGGCATTCCGAAAATTACGCTAATTTTTGGAATTGCATACAACCGATATTGAGAGATGTCTCAGAAGTGATTTTCCACAAATTTGTGGTCCACAAGTTTATGAAATCGCCTCCGAGGCTCTCGACGGCACCATGACCTTCGGTCTGGGATACAGCTCCTGATGTCACATGCCTGTTTTTGTCCGGCCAAACGGGTATTTGGCCGGACAATCTTTTTTCCACCCAAAGAACTATTCCTGACTTGCGCCGCCGACGAGATCGAGGATCTCAGAAGTGATCTTCTGTTGGCGGCCCTTGTTGTATTCGAGCGTCAAGTCCGCGAGGAGGTGCTCTCCGTTGTCGGTCGCCGTCTGCATGGCCACTGTGCGGGCCGCCTGTTCTGCAGCTTCCGAGTCGAGTACAGCAGCGTAGAACTTAAGACAGATCATCTGGGGAAGCAGGTCCGAAGCTATCGTCTGCGCGTCCGGCTCGAAGATGTAGTCCTCCTGCTCCCCAACCGCAGGAGCATCGGAAGAAAGCGAGAACGGCATGTATGTCTCGACTGTCGGTCTCTGGACCGATGTAGAGATAAAGCGGTTGTAGACAAGGAGTATCTTGGAGAACTCCCCCCTCTCGTAGCGCTCAATCAGGGCACGGGCGAAAGCGGAAGCCTTGTCGTAACTGGTGTGTGCTATGAGGTCGCTGTAATCGGCTTCCGAAGCGTATCCGGCCCGCCGGATCGCTTCCGCACATTTCTTGCCCACAGGGAAGTAGGCCACTCCCTTATATTCATCCTTGAGTTCAAGAGCAGTACGGATGACATTGGCATTGAAAGCCCCGCAGAGTGATGTGTTTGAAGATATCACCACCACCGCCACCGGGGCGTCGCCGGAGACAGCCTTCTGCTCTAGCGGCCCGACTGCTGCAAGTATGTCCGAGAGAGCATCGGCATACGGCCTCATCCCCTCTATGACCTTCTGCGCCTTGCGCAGCTTGGCTGAGGAGACGAGCTTCATCGCAGAAGTCACCTGCAAGGTGCTTCTGACTGAACCTATACGGTCTTTGACTTCGCGCAATGATGCCATATATGATTACTTTGAAAGGAACTGGCAAACCTCATGGGCTTCCCTGCGTATCACGGAATCCAGATCATCCGGCATACGTCCTTCCCCAAGCGCATCCAGAATATCCTGATGAGAAGAACGCATCACATCAAGAAAGCGGGACTGGAATTCACCGACACTTCCGACAGGTATGTCTGCCATCAGGGCGTGGGTGCCGCAATAAAGTATGGCGACCTGCTCCCCTACCGGCATAGGGCTGTACTGCGGCTGAATCAGCAGACGCTCGTTTTTGCGCCCTTTGTCCAAAGTCATGGCAGTAACCTTGTCCATGTCAGATGAGAACTTGGTGAATGACTCAAGTTCGGAGAACTGCGCCTGATCGATCTTGAGGGTTCCGGCCACTTTCTTCATGGACTTGACCTGAGCCGCACCACCGACACGGGATACGGAGATACCGACATTGATGGCCGGACGGAAACCGGCGTTGAATAGCGACGGCTCAAGGTATATCTGTCCGTCAGTGATGGAGATCACATTGGTCGGAATATAGGCTGAGACGTCACCGGCCTGCGTCTCGATGATCGGGAGGGCCGTCAGCGAGCCGCCACCTTTGACCTTGCCTTTAAGGCACTCCGGAAGGTCATTCATCTTCTCCGCCACGTCCTGCTGGCTGATAATCTTGGCCGCACGCTCAAGAAGCCTTGAGTGCAAGTAGAAAACATCGCCAGGATAAGCCTCGCGCCCGGAAGGGCGACGGAGGATCAACGATACCTCACGGTAGGCCACAGCCTGCTTAGAAAGGTCGTCATAGACCACAAGCGCATGCCGTCCCGTGTCACGGAAATATTCGCCTATGGCAGCCCCGGCAAACGGAGCGTAATACTGGAGCGCAGCAGGATCAGCTGCGGTCGCAGCCACCACCACCGTATAGTCCATAGCTCCTTTGGCACGAAGCGTCTGCACTATGGAAGCCACGGTGGAACCCTTCTGCCCCACAGCCACATAGATACAGTAGACAGGCTTGCCCTTGAGGAACTCCGAGCGCTGGTTGATGATGGTGTCGATGGCTATCGCAGTCTTGCCGGTCTGACGGTCACCGATGATCAGCTCACGCTGTCCGCGGCCGATAGGAATCATCGAGTCTATGGCTTTGAGACCCGTCTGGAGAGGTTCGGTGACCGGTTCACGGAAGATGACACCAGGGGCTTTCCTCTCTATAGGCATCCTGATGGTATCGCCCTTGATGGATCCGAGCCCGTCGAGCGGAGAACCGATAGGATCCACGACTCTGCCGATGAGGCCCTCGCCCACAGGAATGCTCGCGATACGGCCAAGCCGGCGCACACGCATGCCCTCCTTGACCAGATCCGTCGGCCCGAGGAGCACCGCTCCCACATTGTCCGCCTCAAGGTTCATGGCAACACCCTTGACGCCGCTGTCAAATTCAAGCAGTTCGCCGGCTTCGGCGTTGACAAGGCCATATATGCGGGCCACACCGTCACTTACTGTCAGCACATAGCCGACCTCTTCATATTGGAGGGAGTTGTCCACTCCCCTCAACTCATTGAGCAGGATTTCCGATACCTCGCTCGCCTTTATGGTATTATGCGCCATTAGACTATTCTGTTGTTTAGCGTTATGAACTGTCTGCGTATGGTCTCCACCTGGCTGCGAACGCTTGCATCCAGCAGATAGTCATCCACCGTCACGAGGAATCCGCCCACAAGGGACGGGTCCACAGACGACTCGAACACTATCTTGCAGCCGAATTTATCCTCCAGCATCTTGTGCAGCCTGTCCTCCAGACCGGGAGATGGCACCGCGCTGACAAGCGTTGCGATACGCATACCCTTGGAGCGGTAGTACATCCCCACAAAGGAGCGCAGAATGAAGCGGATATCTTCCATGCGCCCGTTTCTGGACACGAGAGAGATAAATCTCTCAAAATCCGGTTCCAGCCTCTGCGGCATCTTGTCCGGATCTTTCAGGATTTCCCGCACCTGCGCGCACACCCTCTCCCCACTTCCGTTCTCCTCAGTGAACATCAGCAGGGCTTTGGCGTATCTGGTGGATATGATTCCTGTGTTCATCGCTTTCAGTTCTTGACATTGGCCTTTGAGGCCTCATCGACCAGACGGTCGATCAGGGCGAGCTGCTCGCCCGTGGCATCAAGGTCTTTTCTTACGATCTTTTCGGCCACCTGCACCGAGACGAGCGACACCTGCCTGCATATTTCCTGCAGCGCGGTCTCGCGCTCTGCAGCAATGGCCGTCTTGGCCTGCTCTATCATTTTGGCGGCCTCCTCCTGGGCCTGCTGTTTGGCTGCGGCTATGATGCTGTCCCGCGCCTGGGAGGCTTCCTGAAGGATGCGTTTCTGCTCCAGCCTCGTCTGCTCTATCATCTTTGTCTGCTCAGAGGCAAGGCTTTCCAGCTTGTCCTGCGCCTCCCGGGCCTTGCGGAGCGACTCCTCAATGTGGTCGGAGCGCTTCTGCACCATGGAGGTGATGACAGGAAAGCCGAACTTCGCAAGCACGAAGAAGACAATCCCGAATATCAGGACCATCCAGAAGAGAAGACCGAAATCTGGTGTAATCAGTGACATAGAAGACTATAGTACAGCCATCAGGCACACGATCACGCCGAAGAGGCAGACACCTTCGATGAGGGCGCCGATGATGATGGCGGTAGTGCGCAGTTTGCCCTCAATCTCCGGCTGACGGGCGGACGCCTCCATCAGGGCCTGTGCAAGCTTGCCGATGCCAAGACCGGCTCCCAGTGCGACAATACCTGCTCCGATAGCTCCGCCGACCTTTGCAAGTGCGGCGGCCTCAAGAATCATTGATGAGATAAGTAACATATTGTTTGTGTTTTTAATTGGTTTTCTTTTCCGGTTCCTGATGCGCAAGCCCGATGAACACGGCCGAAAGCATCGTGAACACATAGGCCTGGATGAACGACACCAGAAGTTCCAGACAGTCAAGGAAGACTCCGAAGAGCACGGCCACAACCGTCATAGAACCGTTGAGCACTGCGCTCATCCTGGCCGTGATAAAGATGATCCCGATCACGCTGAGCAGCATTATATGCCCCGCCAACATATTGGCAAAAAGCCTTATCATCAAGGAGAAAGGCTTCGTGAACATCCCTATCACCTCCACTGCCGGCATGATCGGTATGGCCTTGAGCGCCAGCGGCACGTCAGGCCAGAATATGTCTTTGAAATAGTGTTTGTTGCCGAAGAGGTTGACCATGAAGAACGTGAAGAGCGCGAGCACCATAGTCACAGCGATGTTGCCGGTGATGTTGGCGCCGCCCGGGAATATCGGGAATATGCCCATCAGGTTGTTGATAAGTATGAAGAAGAACGCCGTCAGAAGATAAGGCGCGAACCTCTTGTACTCAGGGCCGATAATGTCCTTGACGACATCATCGTTTATCATCATTATGACAGGCTCCAGAAGGGCCGCTATGCCGGCAGGCTTGTCCTTGAGGACATCATGCCTGCGGTACCATGATGCACACGCGAGGATCAATACCACCAGAAGCAGGGAGTCGATCATCAGGCCGAGCACATTCTTGGTGATGGAGAGGTCCACAGGACGTTCACCGGTGGAGGCATTGGCAATCTTGCCGTCGGAGTTGAGGGTGTAACCGTGCCGCTCCATCTGGTCAGACATGAATACATGCAGGCCACCAT
>CAKUYG010000011.1 GCA_934702165.1 uncultured Bacteroidales bacterium
TCCGGGCGGAGAGGGTTAGGGTAATCGTTGCCATAGTTCGGTGTGTTTAACTATGGCAAATTTACGAAATACGGGGGGGGACAAAATCAAATGAAATTGTCCCCCTAATTGATGACTAATGAAAACGAGTGAAAAATCTGAGGACGGTGATTGTGATTGTATACTATTGTAGGATATTGTTTTATGACGATATTTGAAAAGAACTGTTTTCTTGGGATTTCTGCGGTTTTCGTTTACTATTTCCCGATGCAAAACTTTCCGAAGATTTCCCCCAAGACCTCGTCGCTGCTGATCTCGCCGGTGATGGTGCCGAGACTCTCCAGAGCGGAGCGCAGGTCTTCCGCAAGGAGGTCACCAGGGACACCGCGGTCCAGGCCGGAAATCACATTCAAAAGAGCATCGGCCGAAGCGCGCAGAGCCGAGGCATGCCGAGCGTTGGTCACCACCGTCCCATCTTCGGGAACACCTTCCGAAGCCATGGAAACCAGTGTGGACCGCAGTTCATCAAGTCCCATCCCATCTTTAGCCGAGATAGGGAGCATCTTGACGACATCTATCTTAGGCTCAAAAGATAAAACAACATCGTTAACAATGCTAACAATATTGTTATCCATAATTTTGTCCGATTTAGAGATCAGAATCATGAGCTTCTGCGCAGATAAATCCACAGCGGCAAAAATCATCTCCAACTGTTCCTTGAGCGGGACTTCGACATCCACCACACCAAGCACAATCCTGGCCTCCGAAGCCTTTTTCAGGGCACGCCGGACCCCCTCCGACTCCACAACATCCGAAGAGTCACGTATACCTGCAGTATCTATGAAACGGAACAATACACCTCCGATAGCGCAGCAATCCTCAATCGTGTCGCGGGTAGTCCCTGGAATATCGGAGACAATTGCCCGCTCATCCCCGAGCAGCGCGTTGAGAAGCGTGCTCTTCCCGCTGTTCGGCACACCAAGAATCGCCACAGGCACACCGGTGCGTATGGCGTTGCCTTCCCTGAACGAATCCACCAGCGCAGCACAGCGCTCCCGAGCCCTTTCCAGCAGGGCACGAAGACGGGAGCGGTCCGCGAACTCGACATCCTCCTCGGAAAAATCGAGCTCAAGTTCAAGAAGCGAAGCGATCTCCAGCAGGGAAGAGCGAAGGTGCCCCAGCTCAGCCGAATATCCGCCGCGCAGCTGATTCATCGCAACCCGGTGCTGGGCCTCCGAAGACGAAGAAATCACATCGGCTACAGCCTCAGCCTGAGCGAGATCCATCTTTCCATTGAGAAAAGCACGCCTGGTGAACTCCCCTGGCATAGCGAGCCTGGCACCAGCAGCCTCAAGAAGAGTAAGCAGGGAAGAGACAATATAACGTGAAGAATGACAGGAGATCTCCACAGAATCCTCACCGGTGTAAGAGTGAGGCGAACGGAAAACACTGACAATCACCTCGTCCAACACATTGCCGTCCCGGTCCAGTACAGTGCCGAACCTCAGCCGATAACCTTCCGTCTCCCCGAGTGATTTACCTGAAACGGAAACGACCCTGCCGGCAACCCCCATGGCATCCGGTCCGCTGAGCCGGACAATTGCAATAGCCCCGGTTCCCGGCACAGTCGCCGGAGCACATATCGTATCATCGTAAAAACTGAACATTCCCTGAAAAATTACAAGCCAGCCCGCATCAAGCCAAAGCAGGCAGCCGACAAAAATAAGCGATTTAATTATCATTGCAAAATAACGACTTTCTCAGTATATTTGCGCCTGCGAAATACATACTTATACAAGAATATGATTTACACAAAAGAAGTGCAGCAGATGTGCTGCGTCGCAAAAGGCGCCAACCACGCCAACGCCCCTATCCCTGAAGAGGGCAAGTGGGTACACGCAAAGGAAATAAAGGACATCTCCGGCCTGACCCACGGCATCGGCTGGTGCGCACCTCAGCAGGGTGCCTGCAAACTGACTCTCAACGTCAAGGACGGCATCATTGAAGAGGCTCTCGTGGAGACCATAGGCTGCTCCGGTATGACTCATTCAGCTGCCATGGCATCTGAAATCCTCCCGGGCAAAACCCTCCTTGAGGCTCTCAACACCGACCTCGTATGCGACGCCATCAACACGGCGATGCGCGAGCTCTTCCTCCAGATCGTATATGGACGCACCCAGTCTGCTTTCTCTGAAGGCGGTCTCCCTGTCGGCGGCTCACTTGAGGATCTCGGCAAGAACCTCCGCAGCCAGGTCGGCACCATGTACGGCACCAAAGCCAAAGGCAGCCGTTACCTCGAGATGACCGAAGGCTACTGCACAAGGATGGCCCTTGACTCCAACAATGAAGTGATCGGCTACGAGTTCATCAACCTCGGCAAGCTCATGGACGCACTCAAGGGCGGAGCCACCGGACCAGAGGCCATCGAGAAGGCAAAAGGCACCTACGGCCGCTTCAAGGACGCTGTTAAGTATATTGACCCACGTAAAGAGTAAGAGACTATGGCACTTTTTGAAAGCTACGAGCGTCGCATCGATCAGATCAATGCAGCTCTCAACAAATACGGCATCAAGGACATCGATGAGGCCAAAGCCATCTGTGATGCCAAGGGCATCGACCCGTACAAGATGTGCGAGGACACCCAGAAGATCTGCTTCGAGAATGCGAAGTGGGCTTATGTGGTTGGCGCAGCCATCGCCATAAAGAAAGGTGTAAAGACCGCCGCAGAGGCTGCTGAAGCCATCGGAGAAGGTCTCCAGGCATTCTGCATCCCGGGATCTGTAGCCGACGACCGCAAGGTGGGCCTCGGACACGGCAACCTCGCCGCAAGACTTCTCCGCGAGGAGACAGGCTGCTTCGCCTTCCTCGCAGGACACGAGTCATACGCTGCCGCTGAAGGCGCCATCAAGATCGCAGAGATGGCCAACAAGGTGCGCAAGACTCCGCTCCGTGTGATTCTCAACGGACTCGGCAAAGACGCCGCCAAGATCATCTCCCGCATCAACGGCTTCACCTACGTACAGACACAGTTCGACTACTTCACCGGAGAACTCAAGGTAGTAGGGGAGACCAAGTATTCTGACGGAGTGCGCGGGGGCGTACGCTGCTACGGCGCCGATGACGTACGTGAAGGCGTAGCCATCATGTGGAAGGAAAACGTTGACGTGTCCATCACCGGCAACTCCACCAACCCTACCCGTTTCCAGCACCCTGTAGCCGGAACCTATAAGAAAGAGCGCGTGCTCGCCGGCAAGCCATATTTCTCAGTGGCATCAGGCGGCGGCACCGGCCGTACCCTTCACCCGGACAACATGGCAGCCGGTCCTGCATCCTACGGTATGACCGACACCATGGGCCGTATGCACTCTGACGCGCAGTTCGCAGGTTCATCTTCAGTACCTGCACACGTCGAGATGATGGGATTCCTCGGAATGGGCAACAACCCTATGGTAGGCGCCACTGTTGCAGTGGCTGTGGCCGTGGACGAGGCGATGCAGAAATAAGTCAGTCAAGAGACTTCACCTTAGCAAAGGGCCGCGCGGATAGCGCAGCCCTTTTTTCATTTACCGTTGGAGGCGAGAATTTCTTCAGCCACTATGTAGGCAGCGTTGCCTATGATCTGTTCACATGGGCGTTTGCGATAAAACTCCGGAGTCCTTTCGGAAGGCGTTGGCCCTTCTTTGGCCGCGGAAGACAGGCCAAGCAGGTCCCGGCACACAATGCTTCCGCCGTTGAGCCTCTTGAACTCCTCGGCAAACTTCTGGACAAGAGCATAATTGTCCCTCCTGGATTCCTTGACAGATGGATCCGATGCTGGGGAAATGAAACCCGCCATCATCACAGCCCCGCTGAAACTGCCACATACCTCCCGCATCCGAGCCATGCCGCCTCCAAAGCCTGATCCTATGACGGCAAGCATCTCCTCTGACTCAGGCAGCAGATCAGCAAAGGCCAGAACCACAGCCTGACAGCAATTGTATCCCTGACGGAAAAGCGACATGGCCCGGAGCCTGCGATCCTCGGGAGAAAAATCTGATGGAATATTGATTGTCATCCTATAAAACTTTTCATGAATGAGGTGACCGGTATTTCTTTGTCGGATACCGGAATGAAATAATGCAGAAAAGTCAGCAGACGGCTGGCTTCGCTGTATTCCGGACAATTTTTCGGCACGGTGGCAAGTATGGATTCCGCATGGCTGCGGAGCACAGCGAACTCCACAAGATAAGCCGAATTGAACAGCACATCGGCATCTTCCTGATAGGGGTATATCCACTTGACTTCAGCCCTGCGCACATTCGGCCAGTTTGATATGGTCTCCCGGGCAGTAAAAGCACCCTTGTTGAAGTCCCTCACTATACGCCGCAGCAGGCGGTTGTCGCTGGTCGGGATACAGTTGTGATCATCAAGGGAAATGCTGGTGATTGTATTGATGAATATCTTGAATTTCTCGGATTCGGGCACCCTGTCCAGAAGAGCCGGATTGAGGGCATGAATTCCTTCAATCAGCAGCACAGCACCGGAAGCCAGCTTGAGTCTCTTGCCGTTGTACTCCCTTATCCCGGTCACGAAATTGTACTCAGGCACCTCCACCTCCTCTCCGGCCAGGAGTTTTAGAACATCGGACTGAAGAGCGGCATGATCCACAGTATCGAAATTGTCGAAATCGAAGCTGCCGTCAGGAAGTTTCGGAGTATCGAGCCGGTTCACGAAGTAATCGTCTGTGGAAAAAGAAATCGGAATCAGGCCGCAAGCCTTAAGCTGTACGCTCAGCCTCTTGCAGAAGGTGCTCTTGCCGCTGCTGGTAGGTCCGGTTATGAGCACGAGACGCACGGGATCCGATGAGTTGTGCCGGGATTCTATCTCTTCTGCGATCTGTACGATCTTCTTTTCCTGCAGGGCTTCCGCCACCTGTATTAGATCCGAAGCCTTACCGTCGAGACAAGCCAGATTGACATCACCCACATTGTCCAGCCCCATTATCCTGTTCCATTTTATTGATTCCGCGAAGACACCGAAAGTCTTGGGCTGCTCGTAGAAAGGCGCCAGAGCCTCCGGGTGGTGCCTGTCCGGAACCCTTAGCAGCATCCCACCGTGATAGGGGTCCAGACTCCAGATCTTCAGATAAGCAGTGCTCGGCACCAGAGCCCCGCAACTGTAATCAGGGGAGCCGTCGAGCGAATAATAACTGACATACACCTCACCGCAGGTCTGAAGAAGCTTGACCTTGTCCGTCTGGCCAAGGCTGCGGAAAAGCTCCAGAGCCTCCGAAGTCTGCACCTCATGGCGACGGAACGGGATGTCGGCCGAGACAAGCTCAAGCATCCGTTCACGGATGGCCTCTATATCATCACGGTGCATTGATTCACCTCCAGCCTTGTCCAGCCGGCAGAAATATCCTTTCGAAATAGGTCGCCGTATTACGACCTTGCATCCCGGGAAAAGATCCTGCGCCGCCTTGCATAGCAGAAAGCACAACGAACGGCAATACACATTTCGTCCTGCGTAGGTCCTGTAGTCGAGGAACTCCACGTCCCGGTTGTTGAAGACTCTGAACTTCAATCCCTGGGAGACATTGTTGACCTTGGCCGAGATTATGTCATAAGGCCGTTCGAAATCAAATTCGGGAATCATATCCAGAAGTGTGGAACCTTCCGGAAATTCCTTGAAAGTACCTGTGTTTTTGCAATAAATACGTAGCATTGCGACTCATGGTATATATATCCAGGCAAAATTACGAAAAAAGTAGTATCTTTACTTAAATTTTCAAATCCGTTATGAGCCAATTACATGTTATCGACCACCCGATGATCCAGCACAAGCTGACCATCATGAGACAGAAGGAGACCGGATCCAAGGATTTCCGCGAACTTCTCAAGGAAATTGCACTTCTTATGGGCTATGAGGTAACCCGCGACCTCCCTCTGGCTGAAGTCGAAATCGAGACACCTATCTGCAAGACAAAGGCCCGCAAAGTCAGCGGCCGCAAACTCGCAATCGTTCCTATCCTGCGTGCCGGACTCGGAATGGTGGAGGGACTCCAGACACTGGTGCCCGTGGCTAAAGTAGGACATATCGGGCTTTACCGCGATGAGAAGACACACACACCTGTTGTATATTACTGCAAACTTCCAGAGGATATCAGCCAGAGGCTGGTGATTGTCACCGATCCGATGCTTGCTACCGGCGGAAGTTCCTGCGATGCTCTCGCCATGCTCAAGGAGCGCGGCTGCACCAATATCCGGCTTATGTGCCTTGTGGCAGCCCCGGAAGGAATCAAGAAAGTTCAGGAGACACATCCGGATGTGGACATCTATGTGGCCGCTGTCGACGAACATCTCAACAAGGACGCCTATATCGTACCTGGCCTCGGAGATGCGGGGGACAGGATATTCGGCACGAAATAGCAATATGCGAATAAAAAAAAGAAGCGTTCCGTTTTCGGAACGCTTCTTTTTTACGGCATAGGACGGGCTCAGAAATTGTCGTAATACTTGGCCTCTCGCGGAGTCACCTTGGACATGTTGTCCAAAAGATCCTGATTGGTCTTGTACTCGTCCATCAACTGAAGCATGAAGTTCATGGCCTCGGTAGGGTTCATGTCGGCGAGCAGTTTACGGAGAATCCAGATTCTCTGGCTTTGGTCCTTAGGATAGAGGAGATCGTCGCGACGGGTACCTGACAGGAGCACATTGACCGCCGGGAAGATGCGCCTGTTGGCGAGTGTGCGGTCAAGCTGGATTTCACTGTTGCCGGTACCCTTGAACTCCTCGAAGATCACATCGTCCATCTTGGACCCGGTCTCTGTAAGCGCAGTCGCGAGAATGGTCAGAGAACCGCCACCTTCGATATTTCGGGCGGCTCCGAAGAAACGCTTTGGCTTCTGCAGTGCATTCGCGTCCACACCTCCGGTCAGTACCTTGCCCGAAGCAGGCTGCACGGTATTGTACGCACGGGCCAGACGGGTGATGGAATCAAGAAGGATGACAACATCATGTCCGCATTCCACAAGACGTCGGGCCTTCTCTATAACCATGTTGGCCACTTTCACATGCTTTTCAGCCGGTTCATCGAAAGTTGAGGCCACAACCTCGGCTTTCACGGAGCGCTGCATGTCGGTCACCTCCTCTGGACGTTCGTCCACAAGCAGCACAATCTCATATACTTCAGGATGGTTGTCCGCTATGGCATTGGCGATAC
The DNA here is from genome assembly GCA_934702165.1 of uncultured Bacteroidales bacterium. GTDB lineage: Bacteria > Bacteroidota > Bacteroidia > Bacteroidales > UBA932 > Cryptobacteroides. Next base: position 7,180 of record CAKUYG010000011.1, read on the forward strand.
TCTTGAGCAGCAAAGTCTTACCAGCCTTAGGAGGTGAGACTATCAGCATTCGCTGGCCTTTGCCGATAGGGGAGAACATATCCACGATACGGCAGCTCTTGTCTTTTTCGTGTCCGTTGCCGAGAAGGTTGAACTTCTCATCAGGAAAGAGAGGCGTGAGGAAATCGAACGGCACCCTGTCACGTATGAACTCCGGCGTCCTTCCGTTGACAGACTTCACGCTTGCGAGAGGGAAGTACTTGTCTCCCTCACGCGGAGGACGGATCTCTCCGGTCACAGTGTCTCCGCTCTTTAGAGCGTTCATCTTCACCTGCTGCTGTGAGACATATATATCATCCGGAGAATTGAGGTAATTGTAATCAGATGAGCGCAGGAACCCATATCCGTCCGGCATTATCTCAAGCACACCTGATGCTTCAACGGTACCGTCATAATACACAGGGCGTGGACGCGGCTGGTTATTCTGCTGGCCTTGAGGCATCTGTGGCTTCTGCATCTGAGGCATGGCTCGCTCATTGGCTTTCTCCTGGACCTTGGCCTGGACTTTCTCAAGCACCTTCTCAATCGAGCGGCTTTCGGCTATCCTCTTCGGCTGCTGAGGCTTGTTGTTCTGCTCCGATGGCTTTTCTTCTGCTGCAGACGGCTCAGGTGCAGCAGTTTCGGACGGGGATGGAAGCGCCTGCTGAACAGGAGCTGGCGGAAGCACTTCCATCGTGACCGCGGAGTTCTCGGCCTGCGGCTCTACAGGGAACAGTTGCGGGGCTGACGGCTCCGGCTGCCTGTTCTTCGGTTTGCGCCCGCGCTTCTTCGGCTGCGGTGCAGGGGCCTGCTCTGGAGCAGCCTCGGCAGATGGCTGCTGTTCGGCTTTCGCTTCAAGCTTGGCTTGCGGCCTTCCTGGCTTGCGCCCGGGTTTTCTTGCCGGCTTCTGCTCTTTGTCCTGAGGCTTTTCGCCGGATTCTGCCTTTACAGACTCCGGCGCTTTACCTTCAGATGCATTCTTCTGCTTCGGCGGGCGGCCCCGGCGCGCCTTCGGCTTCTCGGGAGCTGGTTTGACGGACTCCTCCTTGGCTTCCGCGTCAATGATGGCGTAAGCAAGGTTCTCGTCGTCGAGTTTCTTTATTGATTTGACATTGTGTTCTGTCGCTATTGACTCAAGCTGTTCCCGCGTCATTGCGTTCAGTTCCGAAAGTCTGTGTGGCATATAATAAATATACGATAAGTTTGATTGTGTCCCGTGGTCAGACCCATCCGGGAGAGTAATTCTGCCCACAAAGATAATCAAATAATCCGGAACTTCCTATTGTTCACGCAAAAACTACTTGTCCCAATAGCTGTTGCTCTTCTTGAAACGAAGGATGTCCGCAAGTGCGGCCGCGTTAGCTGCAATTCTGAAGCTGTATGACTTCCATGTCCCGAGCGGAACCCAGCTCACAGCTATATTGAAACAATGCAGGTCGTAGGTCGCGCTGATCTGAGTTGAGGTGATCTGCTTGGCTATGAAGTCATATCCCGAAGAAGCCGTGATGGACATTTTTGGCGTCAGTTTCAGTGAACCCGACAGCTGCAGGGAGGCATTGTACCTGTCCTCCGTCAGTAGCCTGGCGAGCGTCGCATCATAGGAATAGCTGCGTGCGAGACTGAAGTTAGCGCTGAAATTAAGGCTCCACGGGGCATTGGGATTGGTATAGTAGAGCCAACCTTCAGGTATGTACTCTCCGGTCACTGGATGATAATAGTTGCGCCTGTAGGCATTCGCCACACCTGCGGAAGAGGCATCGCTGCCTTCACGCGTCTTGGAACCGTCGTTGCCGTTGATGGTGCCCTTGCCTGAGATTGAATACGATGCCGATGCGCTCACATTCGTAAGCCTGGCGAGTCCCTGCCCCCGTGTGATGGCGAACGCGTCATACTTCCTGTTGTTTTCACCGATCGCGTAAGGGTCGAACCCGGCACTCGCGCTGATTGACACCTTGTTGAAGAGAGTGGTTGACATGGACATCGAAATGGTGTTCATCTTCAAAGAGTCAGCAAGGAAATTATAGCCCGTGTTGAAGGTGAGCTGGTCTATGAGCTTCACTTTCTTGGTGCCGGTTCCTGTCGTGTCGGCATAGTCGCGCACCTTGGCTTCGAGATTGTTCCCGATGCTGAGCGAGGCTGTAGCGGACTTACCCCGGCTTGGCGGGGAATACATCTGGCCGGAATACACATTATATTGATATTCCTGTTCCGTACCCGATTTGTCGGTGTAGTACAGAGTCCTGTAGCCGTTGGCATAAGTGCCTTTCTCCGGGCTGAGCGATATGGACATTGAAGGCGAAATCACATGCCTAATGGCCTGGACCTTATGCTGTTTACCGAAATTGAAAGTACCGTAGACGCGGGTGCTCATCGAGGTCGAAAATGAATAGTTCTGTGTGATTCCGAGCGTGCTGAACTGACGGCCCTCCTTCATCTCGACCTTGTCGGTCTCCGGATTGTATTCGTAGTCGTTCTTGCGGAAAAACCAATTCTGACCGTACTGTACGCTCGGGGCGACGCTCAGATATCTGAAAAGCTGGAAATTCGGCAGGCCGATCGAGAAATTGTGCGTCATGCCGTTCTGCAGGCGGTCCATAAGCCCCGCTTCTTTGAACTCTGATGCCTTGAAGGATATCTTGTTCTGCAGAGCGGTGCTGTATCCGAAAGAAATCTTTTCGTAGAACTTCTCCTTGCCGGCACGCGCCTTCTTCTTGAACGGATAGAATGTGGACACGGAGAACGTGATGTTCGGAAGGGTGAATGTATATGAAGAATCCCTTGAGTTCTGGCTGTGCAGAGCATTGAGGCTCAGGTTAAATTTCCCGTCCCAGTTTCTCGAGTATGAAATCGAGGAGGAGGCCTGGCTCTGGAGGGCCTGGTTTATGTTTGTGGAGTTGTAACGGTTGTTGGAAGGACTTTGGAAGTTGACCGAGGCGCTGAAGGTCGAACCCGGATGAGCCTTGGAGTCCTGGGTGTGGGACCACTTCACGCCGAAGTTGCGGGTCTGAAAAAACTCCGGCGTTCCCTTCTCGCCGGTCTGGTCATTGGAATAGTTCATCGAGAAAGAACCGTTGAACTTGTAATTGACCTTGTAACGGGAGTTGACATTGACCGCCCACGAGCCGAGAGTGAAATAGTCGCCGGTGACGGACAGGTCCAGATAGTCTCCGAACACGAAATACATGCCGAGGTCACGCATGTAGAAGCCACGCGCCTCCTCCTCCCCGAAAGTCGGCATAAGAAGACCCGTGGAGCGCTGCGGCCTCTTGGGAATGAAGCCGAACGGAAGTCCCAGAAACGGTATCTTGACATCTTCCACCACCATATAGGCGGGGCCGAAAATGGTCTTCTGACTTGGCTTCCGGACGACCTTTGCGCTGGTGAGGGCCAGATAATAATGAGGATGCGCCGCATCGCAGACGGTATACTTGCCGTCTGTAAGGTTGATGGACTCATCCTGCATCATCTTGATGTTGGTGCCGTGCAGGGAAGCCTCCTCTTCGGTCGTGGTCATGTTGGTGATACGGGCCTTGCGCGAGTTGAAGTTGTAGCGCACCTCCTCCATATTGTATGTCTTCTCGCCCTGCTTCATCACAGGACGCCCCTTCCACTCACCCTCTGTGCTGTCGTACGTACCCCTGGCGAAGACGACTCCCGTCTTCATGTCGTACTCCATGTAATCGGCGGTAAGTTCCATGTCCTGGTATTTCACAGTGACATCACCATAATAATATATCTCCCTCTGCCCGCCGGTGAACACTTCCACTATGGAGTCCTTAGCGGTGGAGAACGCCGGCCTTTCGAGCGAGCTCTTGCCGAGCATCGCCACAGAGTCGGCACGGTGCAGCGAGTCAGCCCGATGCACGGAATCCCTGCGGGCAAGCTCCACGGAGTCAGGAAGCTCCACCTTTTTCTGCACCATCACTCCGTATGCCGTAGCACGCGGGCGCCGGCTCTGTGCATGAGAGACTCCGATGCCGAGCAGGAGCATCAGTGTCACCATAAATATATGTACGGCCTTTCTCAAGTGAAAGAAAAATTCGTATATTTGCTAACCTGCAAAATTAGCACATTTATTTGAAACGCACAATCTGCATACTTCTCTCCGCGCTTGTGCTCTGCGCAGAGATGGCGGCAGACGGCCTGAGGCTGTCCACCGTCGTAATAGATGCAGGACACGGAGGAAAAGATGCAGGCTGCATAAGCGCGGACGGCAAAACTTACGAAAAGACCCTCACCCTGGACATTTCCCGCAGGCTTGCCGACCTCATAAAAGAGGCATATCCCGACGTCAAAGTCATCCTGACCCGGGACAGTGACAAGTACATAACCTTGGACGACAGGGCGGTCAAGGCCAACAACGCAGGAGCGGACCTTTTCATATCAATCCACATCAACGCCGCCGAACGCAAATCACCCAACGGGTTCTCGGTACACGTGCTGGGGCAGTCCTCCAACAAGAACAGGGACCTGTTTGCCGGCAACATGGAAGTGTGCCGCCGCGAAAACTCCGTCATACTGCTCGAAGACGACTACAGCACCAAATACCAGGGCTTCGACCCTTCAGATCCGGAGTCGTACATCTTCATGGTGCTGATGCAGAATTCCCATCTGGAACAGAGTATGAAATTCGCCCAGACCGCCGACACCAAACTCAGGGGCGGGCCTCTGCGCAACGACAGGGGAGTATCCCAGGACCCTTTCTATGTGCTATGGAAAACGGCCATGCCGGCGGTGCTCGTGGAGCTCGGTTTCATCTCCAACGCCACCGATCTTGCGGTCATAAAGAGACCGGAGCACAGGCAGGAACTGGCACAGTGCCTGTTGGAAGCATTCAAGTCGTATAAAGAAAACTACGATGCAAGCATGAGCCATTCTTCTGTCCCGGCTCCGGCAACATCCGGAGGAGAGACGTCCGGCAATACGGACACGAAGCAGGACGGACTGTGGGGAATACAGATATTCGCCACCACGGCTCCAGTCAAGAAATGCGACTATGATTTTCTGGGCTATGACCCCGTATACATAAAGACCGGACGCCTGTATAAATATTATGTCAGCACCGGCGCCGACAAAGCCGCCGCAGCCGCCGGGCTCGAAAAAGCGCGAAAAAAATATCCGGACGCTTTTTTGGCAAGAATACAGGGCACTCCAATAAAGGTCGGAAAATAGAATTCACTGATAATCCGCTTTGTAAGGGCGAAATATAAATTAGAATTATTCTAGTTTAGCGTGGGCTCAGAAACAGATGGTTATATAATTCAGCCTCATACACAATATTGGTATTCAATCATTTACAAACTAATCGATTGATGCTTTTCCAATCCAATATTTAAGTCGAAAAAAGATAAAACGCAATAGGCGGCAAAATTTTTTTTCAAATATTTATCCCCATCTTTGCACAGCAATTCGGAAATAAAGTTCCGTATACAAATCAGCAAAAGACAATGGAGAATTTAAGTGGACATACAAGTGTCTGGGACAACTGTCTTCAGATCATAGAGCAGAATGTTGAACCTCAGCAGTTCAATACGTGGTTCAGACCGATCCGCGCCGTCTCCCTTGTCGACAGCACCCTGACCCTCGAAGTTCCGAACGACTTTTTCAGGGAATACCTTGAAGGTGCCTATCTTGACCTGCTGAAGAAGGTTCTCCGCAGAGAAATAGGACCGGAGGCCAAACTCAGGTATATGTACAGGCCGGTATCAGGCCAGCCATCGATGAAAGTAGACGGACGCATGACATCCGCTCCGTCCAACCCGCCGGTCAACATCGTCACTCCGCCGTCAGACAAGCCGAACCCGTTTGTATACCCAGGTATACATAAGGTAAGCATCAACCCTAGACTCAACCCGGCATATAACTTCGACAGTATAGTAGAAGGGGAGTGCAACAAGATGGGAATCACAGCAGGCAGGAACATCGCGGCGGCCCCGGGCAAGACTCCGTTCAACCCCCTCTTCATATTCGGTGGCTCCGGGCTCGGCAAGACACATCTTGCACATGCGATCGGTCTTGCCATAAAGGAAAAATATCCGGACCTGGTTGTCCTTTATGTGACAGGACACGAGTTCAAGACACAATATATGGTCGCCGTCAATGTGCGCAACAACATCACCGACTTCCTGGCCTACTACATGCGGATCGACGTTCTGATCGTGGATGACATCCAGGATCTTATGGGTCCCGGATGCCAGAACGCATTCTTCAATGTGTTCAACCATCTGCACCAGAACGGCAAGCAGCTGCTCTTCACCTCAGACAGGGCTCCGGTCGAGCTCCAGAACTTCGAGGAGCGTCTGCTTTCCAGATTCAAATGGGGGCTTTCCGTCCAGTTGACTCACCCCGACTATGGCACCCGGCTCAGGATGCTGGAATCAAGGGTTGCAAAAGAAGGGGTGGAGATTGCCCACGACGTCCTGGAGTTCATAGCGACCAAAGTCAAGACCAATTTCAGAGAGCTTGAAGGGATACTCGTCTCGCTGATTGCCCATTCTCTCGTCGAGAAGGACAAGTCACTGCTCGAATTGGCTTCCGGCATAACCGAGAACCTCATCGGGGAGGCCAAGACGGATATGAACATCGACAAAGTACAGAAGAATGTCTGCGAGTATTTCAACATCACCCGTGACGATCTCCTCTCCAAATCCAGGAAGCGCCAGATTGTACAGGCAAGGCAGATATCCATGTACCTGTGCCGCAACCTGATATCCAACTGCTCCCTTGCCACCATCGGGGCCGAAACCGGCGGCAAGGATCACGCTACGGTCCTTCACGCATGCACGACCGTCTCGGACCTGATGAGCACCGACAAGACTTTCAAAAAGTACGTCAGCGACATCGAGAACATTCTTTCACCAGCCCAAATATAATAAGGACATGCCTTTCAGAATCGCGCCCTCAATACTTGCAGCGGACTTCCTCCATCTTGAGAAGGACATAGACCTTGTGAACCGCTGCGGTGATGTAATTCACCTCGACGTAATGGACGGCACGCTTGTGCCGAACATATCTTTCGGCTTTTCGGTCATAGACCAGATCGCCAAGGTCGCCAAAGCCCCAATGGACGTCCATCTTATGGTGGTCCATCCGGAAAGGTGGTTCAAGAAAGTCGCGGACGACGGAGTACAGATGTGTTCCTTCCACCTGGAAGCAGCAGGACGAAGGACTTCATCATTCATAAAGGAGATACAGGCCCTTGGCATGAAGGCCGGGGTCGCAATCAACCCTGACGTGCCGGTAGAGAAGCTCTTCCCCTATATAGGCAAGGCTGACTACTTCCTCATAATGTCAGTATTCGCCGGCTTTGGCGGACAGAAATTCATCTATGAATCTCTGGACAGGGTTATCTCGCTCAAGTCGGAGCTTGTCAAGAGAGGCTCGAATGCACTTATCGAGATAGACGGCGGCATCAACCTCAGCACCGTCAAGGCAGTAAAGGAGGCCGGTGTGGATTTGGCGGTAGCCGGAAGCTCGGTTTTCGGATCAGCAGATCCTTCGGCCGCCATCAAGGCTCTCAGAGAAGCCTGAACATATACTTCCTGAATTCCAGGTCAAGAGTATCGCGCCCCTCGGAGGAACTGAGGAGCGCGTATTTTTTTGACAGTTCTCTGCCGAGACATTCGAGCTCATCGCACAAATTATACTCTTTCCCGGTCAATTCTTTCATTGACACAGGATTAGGCAGTTCTTCAGGCCAGGAATCCTCGTTGACGTTAAGTCCTATGCCTACAATGCTGCTGCCTACCATGTCTGCATCCAGTGTATTCTCTATCAGGATTCCGCATATCTTCCTGTTCCCGACCCAGATGTCATTGGGCCACTTGATGCGGGCCTCGATACCGCGTGACAGAAGATAATCTCTGAGAGCGAGGGTTGTCATCTCAGTGACCAGAAGCACGTCTTTTACATTGAGGGACAATGGGCCGGAAGCAGGAAAACGCAGCAGCACGCTGAACGTGAGTCCGGACGACGGGCGTGAGTACCACGTATGTGTCCCCTGCCCGCGTCCCGCTGTCTGCGTCACTGCGGCAATGATTGACAAATTGTCAAGCGATTCCAACCTGCGCCTGACCTCTTTATTGGTTGAATCTGCTGTTTGCAGCCAGATAATGTCCACTGCGTCCGAGTATGGTTTCATTTTTGTTGTATCTTTGTCCGCAAATTTAAAAACGATGGCTCAAAAACCCAACAATAAGCACAACAAAGGCCAGAGAGTGATAAGGATCAACTTCTCGACCATCCTCTACGTAATTCTTCTCGCAAGCATCGGTTGGATGCTGCTCAACAACAGTTCCACCCCTGCAAGCAAAATAGAATGGGCCCAGGTCCAGGAGATGGCCCGTGAGGGTGACATCAGCGAGATTCACTTCATAAGGAACAACTTCAGGGGAGACGTGACGGTCCGTCCCGACAAGCTTGGCAAATATGCCAATCTTTTCCCGAACGGCAAACTTCCGAAAAAATCACCGCAGTTCTTCTTCCTGACATCTACCAAATTCGACCCGGAGACCGAATTCAGCGAATTGAACGCAAGCCTGCAACCAGAAGCCAAGGTCAAGCTCTACATGGAGAACGAGACGGACATCTGGGGCGGCATCCTTGAATGGGTTCTCCCAATCGCCCTTCTTCTCCTGTTGTACGCATGGATGTTCCGCTCCATGTCAAGGCAGATGGGAGGCGGTGGCGGCGCCGGCGGCGGGATGAATCCTTTCAATGTCGGGAAAGCTACCGGAAAACTCACAGACAAGGACAAGGTCAATGTGACGTTCAAAGACGTCGCCGGTCTGTACGGCGCCAAGGAGGAAGTCATGGAGATCGTCGATTTCCTCAAACATCCTGCAAAATACACCGCCCTCGGCGGAAAAATCCCGAAAGGAGCACTTCTTGTCGGGCCTCCGGGTACAGGAAAGACCCTTCTGGCAAAGGCTGTAGCAGGAGAAGCAAATGTGCCGTTCTTCAGCATAAGCGGCTCCGACTTCGTTGAGATGTTCGTCGGAGTGGGAGCCAGCAGGGTGAGGGATCTCTTTGCCCAGGCAAAAGAGAAGGCCCCATGCATCGTGTTCATAGACGAGATCGACGCTGTAGGCCGTGCAAGGGGGAAGAATGTCGGATTTTCATCCAACGATGAGCGTGAAAACACTCTCAATCAGCTCCTCACGGAAATGGACGGTTTCGACACCAACAGCGGAGTCATCGTGCTCGCAGCCACCAACCGGGCGGACATTCTGGACAAGGCACTCACCAGGGCCGGGCGTTTCGACCGCCAGATCCATGTGACGCTGCCCGACCTCAATGAAAGGAAAGAGATTTTTGAAGTCCATGTCAAGAAGCTGAAACTGTCACCGGATTTCGATGTGGAAGCCATTGCGAAGCAGACTCCAGGATTCTCTGGAGCTGACATCGCGAATATCTGCAACGAGGCCGCCCTCAACGCCGCACGCAACGGCAAAAAAGCAGTCGACAACTCTGACTTCATAGATGCCGTAGACAGGGTAGTGGGAGGAATCGAGAGAAAGAAGACCATCATGTCACCAGACGAAAAACGCCTTACCGCCTACCATGAAGCCGGACATGCTGTCGCAGGTTGGCTTCTTCCGGGGTGCGATCCTGTCCTGAAAGTCTCCATCATCCCACGTGGACAGGCACTCGGCCTCACCTGGAGCCTTCCAGATGAGAAGGTGATGATGTCCAAGACCGATATGATGGACGAGATGTGCTGCCTGGTCGGCGGACGCGTGGCCGAGGAGATCGTAAACAACGGAGTACCTTGCACCGGAGCCCTCAACGACTTCGAGAAGATGACCAAGATGGCTTACGCTATGGTTACCTACTATGGTATGAGCGACAAGATCGGCAACCTGTCGTTCTACGATTCAAGCGGAAGCAACGGCTATGACCTTACCAAGCCTTACAGCGAGAAGACGGCACAGACTATCGACTCGGAAGCCAAGGCCCTCGTGGATGAGGTGACAGCCCGTACGACCAAGATTCTCAAAGACAACTGGGACAAGCTGGAGACGCTTGCCAAGATGCTCATCGAGAAAGAGGTGATCACTGCCGACGACATCGAAAAGCTTTTCGGCCCGAAAGCCGGTACACACGGGGAGGAACGCCTCAAGGGCGACCGCACAAATCCTGCTCCACAGGAGGGTGAAAAACCGGAAACAAGCGACACGGACAAAAAAGACGGACACGAAGACAATGAATAATCTGTTGAAGAGAACCCTTGCGGGCCTGGTATTCCTGGTCGTCATGGTTTTCGGCATGATCTGGGACAGGACACTTTTCGGTGCCCTGTTCCTCATTATTTTATACACGGCTCTCCGGGAATTCTATACGATGACCCTCGGGCAAAGGTATTACATGCAGCAGAAGATCGGCATACTGACAGCTGTGGCGGCATTCATCCTTATAGCAGCGGCCCGGTTTTTCGGCTGGGACGCCAGGCTGTTGCTGCTGGTGCTTTTTCCATTGCTCCTGATCCCTGTATCATGCATCTTTTTCCCTGAAAGGGAAGGATTTTCTGATGTAGGACTCATCTATGCCGGTCTCGGTTATATTGCTCTGCCTGTCTGCCTGTCGCCGTTGCTTGTGATGGATGGTCTTGTATTCGACGGTTGGAGGCTTTTGCCGCTGTTCATCATCATCTGGGTGTCTGATGTAGGTGCATATTGCATCGGGTCCGTACTCGGACGGAAACCGGGAGCAAAGAAGCTCGCACCGGAGATCTCACCCAAAAAGTCATGGTGGGGATTTTGGGGAGGTCTTGTCTTCAGCGCAGCTGTCTCCATCGCCATGTGGAAGCTCGGCTGGCTGCCGTATTCATGGATACACAGTGCCATGCTCGGCATCGTAATCTGTCTGGGAGGCGTTTGCGGCGACCTGTTCGAATCCGAATGGAAGCGCAACTGCGGCGTCAAAGATTCCGGCAACTGCATCCCGGGGCATGGCGGCATGCTTGACCGTTTTGACAGCAGCCTCGTGGGGATTCCGCTTGGAGTTGTGTACCTTGCCGCATTCGGGCTTCTATGATAGACCGCAATTCCAGAGGCACCCTCGCCCTCGTTTACGCTTTCAGTGCTGCTGCCGGTGCGGCCCTATTGCTGTTTGTACACGTCAGCTGGATTGTGTGGCCGCTGTTGGCCCTGCTGCTGTGGTTCTGCATATGGCAGACTTTCTTTTTCAGGGTTCCGGAGAGGAAATGTGCCGGCTCCGGGAGGCTGATAAGTTCAGTGGCAGACGGCAAGGTCGTCATCATCGACAAGGTATACGAAAAAGAATACCTGAAGCGCGAATGCATCCAGGTATCAGTATACATGAACTTCTTTGACGTGCACGCCAACTTCTGGCCTGCCGACGGAGAGGTGAGCTACTACAGATACTATCCTGGAAAGCACCTGCTCGCGTTCAAGCCCAAGGCATCAGAGGAGAATGAGCACAGCTGCACCGGCCTGACGCTGCCTGGAGGGGAGAGGATCTTTTTCAAGCAGATAGCCGGCGGATTTGCGCGCAGGATCGTATGCTACGCACATAAATGCACTTCAGTCAAGGCGGGGGAGCAGTGCGGTATCATAAAGTTCGGATCGAGGATCGATCTTTTCCTACCGCTTGACGCGGAGCTGAAAGTCGCGGTGGGGGACTATGTCCGCGCCTGCGAGACAATCATTGCAGAACTGCCCGCAGATCCATCTTCAACTGCTCCACGCCGGTAAACACAAGTCCGTGGATGCCAAGGGCCCGCGCAGCCTCGATATTCTTCGGGTTGTCATCGATAAATAGGCACTCTTCAGGCTTCAGAGCGAAACGGTCAAGAAGTATCCGGTAGATTCTTTCGTCCGGTTTGATGCAGTGTTCCTCCCCTGACAGCACATAACCGTCCAGCAGCCTGAATACCGGATAATGCTTCGTGTCCTGGACTATGAGCGGGAAAGTCTCGGCCGACCAGTTGGAAAGGCCGAACAGTCTGTAGCCGCGCTCTTTCAGATTCCGGACAACGGATTCCATACCCGGAATCTGGCCGTTCATCATGCCGATCCATTGTCCGAAGTACATCCTGATTTCCTTCTCCCAGCCAGGATAAAGGCCTATTCTTTCGGCCACAGCGTCCTGTGACGACCTGCCGGCATCTACCGTGGCGTTCCAGTCATATGGGCAGACATTCTCCAGAAAGAATTCTGTCTTCTCCGGATCGTTGAAGTAAGAGTCATAGAGATGATGCGGGTTCCAGTCCACCAGCACCGAGCCGAAATCGAATATTATGTTGCGTATCATTTGCTGTCCAAGGTCTTACGTGTAGTTATCAATATCACCCCATTGGCTCCGCGCACACCGTACAGCGCGGTGGTGGAGGCGTCTTTGAGGACATCGACCCTCTCCACCATGTCGGGCTGGATATGGCTGATGTCGTCCATCTCGATACCATCCACGAGAATCAGCGGCTCATTGCTCCCCATAATGGAGTTGATCCCGCGGATCGAAATGGAAGTCCCGTTGACGACAAGCCCGGGAACACGTCCTTTGAGATACTCATATATGTCACTGTAGCCGGATCCCTGCCTGATCTCAATGCTCGAGACAGATGAGGCGGAATCACGCTTCTTGACGCGTCCATAACCTGTGTTGACATATTCTTCACCGGGATCCGCCCCAGGAGCATAGTCAGCGGCCTTATATGAAGTGCCGCACGATATGACGGCAAAAGCCGCCGCCGCAAAAAACAAAGTCTTATTCATCACAGATGAGTCATTAGTGTTCTTCAAATATACAAAACATTTTCGGATCCGGCCTTGTAGATTCGGGAAAATGGCGTATATTTGCATTCCCGAATGGTGCGTTGGCCGAGTGGTCAGGCGCAGGTCTGCAAAACCTGTCACAGTGGTTCGATTCCGCTACGCACCTCACAGTCCCCCCCTTTCAGATTCTCTGGAAGGGGGTTATTGTTCTTGAATTGGGTCAATTTGCTTACCATAGAGGTATCGGGTTTTATTTTTTCAAAAAATATGAACTATCTTTGAAAAATCATTTTGACACGACACTACAATATGGAAACGAAACAAGCTACAAGAATTCAGACTTCTCTGCTCAACGGGGTGGAGAAAAAAGCCCTTGTATGGCTGGCTGAAAGGCAGCCTAAATGGATGACATCGGACATCTTGACGGGCATCGGTTTCATCGGGGCTCTGATTATTGCCGCAGGCTTCATACTTACAAAGAAGAACATCGATTTCCTCTGGATCTCCTCTTTCGGCCTGCTTGTCAACTGGTACGGAGACTCTCTTGACGGGACCCTGGCAAGGGTCCGCAAGAAGCAGCGTCCGATTTACGGGTACTACCTCGATCACACCGTGGACTGCATCAACGAAAGCGTGATGTTCATCGGCGCCGGACTTTCCGGACTTATGGTCAACCCGTCTCTCGCCCTGGCAGTTCTGGTGCTGTATCTCCTTATGACCATTAATGTCAGCGTCAACGCCCATCTCAAAAGCGAATTCCGCCTCACATACGCAAAGTTGGGACCTACTGAATTCAGGGTCATCATGATCATTGTCAACACTCTTTTCATTTTCATCAAGCCACTTTCAGAATTCCGCAGGGAATACCACCTGTTCGGCTATGATTTCGGGATGAAAGCCCTGGACTTCGTGGCCGTCGGCATGATTGTGATCCTGGCCGTGATGTATCTGGTGACCATATTCACCGATGCAGCCAAATACTCGAAGATGGATCCAAAGAAATAACAGCGCTGACGGATGAGCCCCTGGTGGAGTCTGATCTTCTTTCTGGTGCTTCTCAGCATCATCGTGATGATGATCTCCGAGAACCGCCACCCTCTGCGGACCATAGCCTGGATAATGGTTCTTGTGTTCCTGCCGGGTATCGGGCTCGTCCTTTATCTTATTTTCGGCCGTGACAACCGCAACCGCCGGCTCGTGAGCGATGCCGACCTGCGGCGTTTCAAGGCCAACACGTCCAGACTCTACGCGCTTCAGATTTGCAGCCGCCCGGAACCCTCCGAAAAGGATCTCATCAACCTCTTATGGGGCTGCAACCTCGCCTTCCCGCTCACAGGGAACGATCTGAAAGTCTACACTAATTTCGACACAATGTACGCCGATCTCTTGACGGACATGCGCAACGCCAAAAGCCATATACACTTCGAGTTTTTCAAATTTGAAGACGATCCGGTGGGGGAACTGGCGGCACGCATCCTGATAGACAAGGCCAAAGCCGGTCTGGAAGTGCGTGTGCAATACGATGACGCCGCCAACCTTCAGCGCAAAGCTTTCTTCAGGCGGCTCAGGGAAGAGGGTGTCATGGTGCAGCCATTCCTGAAAGTCCCCATCCCGTTCATATCCAGCAGCACCAACTACCGCAACCACCGCAAGGTCGCTGTAATAGACGGCACAATAGGATACATCGGGGGCATGAACATAGCGCAGCGGTACTCCACCGGCATCCGCGGAGGTCTGTGGCGCGACACCCACATCCGTGTCACAGGCCCGGCCGTCTCAGAGATGCAGACCAGTTTCCTCGTGGACTGGCAGTTTTCATCCAAAAAGCCGCTGTTCTCCGAAAAATACTACCCGCAGGCTCCCGTGGACGGCAATATCCTCATGCAGGTGGCAACATCGGGCCCGATGGACGAATGGAGAGTCATAATGCAGGGCATCGTGCAGATGATAGCGCAGAGCCGGGAATATGTCTACATCCAGTCGCCATACCTCATACCCACCGAACCGGTTCTGCTGGCATTGCGCAACGCCGCCCTCTCCGGAGTTGACGTCCGGATCATGATCCCTTACAGTGGAGACCGTGGTATCATCGTGCCGCTCGCCACCAGGTCCTACGTCAAAGACGTCGTCACAGCAGGGGTCAAGGTCGATTTCTATGAGAACGGGTACCTGCACTCCAAGACCATAGTCTCGGACGACCGCGTGGTCACCATAGGTTCCACCAACATGGATGTACGCAGCTACGAGCAGGATTTCGAGATCAACGGATTCATCTACGACCGCGAGTTCGCCAAGAAGATGAAAAAAATCTTCCTCGAAGATGAAAAACACACATGGAGGGTCGATCCGGAAAAATGGGCCGACAGGCCATGGCCGGTACGCTTCAGAGAATCACTCTCAAGGCTGATGTCCCCGCTCCTATAAAGGGAGGAAAAAGTCTTCCACGGCTTTGTATGCCCTGGAATTCAAGAAGATGTCCTCTTCCGTGGCGCCCCGGGACATGGTCAGTCCTCCGCACAGGTCAGCCCCCAATATTTCCCGTCCGGCGCAAATCGATCCGAGCGAAGAAAGAAGTTCCCCCAGGCTCATCTCCCCCTGATCCCAATCCGTATGCATGTATTCTTCAGAAAGGATATCAAGATCCACGGACATGTATATCGGGAGACCGCTTGACGGGACTTGGCGCATCGACTCCATTGATGATATATGATATGATGCCTTGAGCATAGGAAGACGACGCGCATGCAAAACCCATGAACCGCAGCTCAGAAGAGCGCCGCCGAATGCGGCAGGCTGATCATCTGGGTGATGGTCGTACAACAGGAGTTCAAAAGGAACTGTGATCCTCTCCAGATAAAACAGACTCACATAGTGGTAGTCACCTATACCAAGAAGATGCAGGGCCCTCAGAGGAACGCAGGCGAGTGCGGCCCTTATCTGCCCGGCACTTTCGGCCGAACAGTAACAACAAGTGCCCTCAAGTGACGAAAAATCAGTTTTTACAGTATCCACAGTTACAAATTTCTTAATTTTTTCCTATATTTGTTAAAATAATCCTATTTGTTTAAATGGTATCGGACACTGCTGGCGCTATTGACCCTGAAAAGGTCTATTATTCAATGGACGAACTCACGCTTGACACGGAGGACGGGCCTAAGACTCTCAAGTTGGGGGTCTGGCTCAATGTCGATCCTGTCCGCATCCACAAGATGATTGTCAGGGAAAAGGTTCTTCAGGTCGACACCATGGAGGTCCTTAACCCGCTGGTAAGCAAGTTGCGCCGCGCGGATCCCGAGTACTACAAGAAATTCATGGGCCTCAGGCTTGTGATAGACTATCCTGGATTCAGCAACGGGATCCTGGCGAAAATTCCATTCGAAAACGATCCGGTAGGCTTCTACAAATGGTGGAGAAAAGGCAAGCATGAGGACAAGGTGTATCTGTCCCTCGGGAATCAGGTGAGGCTGTTCCAGAAAGTCGCCATGATGGATCCCAAGATGATTCTGAAAAGGGATTTGGAAACTCTTAAATAAATCTATATCTGATATGGACGAACAGTTGAAAAAGACTTGTCTGCACGGGGAGCACATTGCCCTCGGTGCCAAGATGAGCCCGTTTGCCGGTTATGACATGCCCATCCAGTACAAGGGCATCATCGACGAGCACAACGCGGTGCGTGAGAATGTCGGGATGTTCGACGTCTCCCACATGGGAGAGGTGTTCATAACCGGGCCTGATGCGCAGCGCTTTGTCAACCATATATTCACCAACGACGTAAGCGGTCTGAAGGACGGCGGCATCCTCTACGGGATGATGCTCTACCCGGACGGCGGAACGGTGGACGACCTGCTGGTATACAAGGAATTCGCGCCCCAGAGCTATCTGCTGGTCGTGAACGCGTCAAATATAGACAAGGACTTTGACTGGATGAAGAGCCAGTCGGCAGGGTTCGATGTAAATATAGACAACCAGTCTGAGAAATGGGGACAGATTGCTGTCCAGGGTCCGAAAGCGGAAGAGACGCTTGTCAAGGTGCTCGACATGCCTGAAGCTGCCGGCCTGGGATTCTATGAATTCTGTGACATCCACAAAGACGGGAAGAGGGTGATACTCAGCCGCACAGGATATACCGGGGAGGACGGGTTCGAAATATACTCATCGCCCGAGCAGACTGTCAAGTTCTGGAAAGAGCTCCTCGCCGCAGGCGTGCAGCCATGCGGACTCGGCTGCCGTGACACTCTGAGATTTGAAGCGGGACTGCCTCTCTACGGAGATGAGCTGACTCCGGAAATCAGCCCAGTAATGGCCGGACTCGGCATGTTCTGCAAAATGGACAAGGAGGAGTTCATCGGCAAAGAGGCCCTCGCACGCCAGAAAAGTGAAGGGACAGCCAAAAAGCTCGTCGGCATCGAGCTGCACGACAAAGC
>CAKUYG010000012.1 GCA_934702165.1 uncultured Bacteroidales bacterium
CTGATCATCTTGAACCATCCCTTGGAGAGGTACTCATAAGGGAAGTCATAGCCGGGCTCTATATTGACGACCCTGGTGCCTACGCTTTGCATAAGATCCAGATCCTTTTTGATTATCTTGGCGTCCATGTCTCCTTCCCAACCCCACAGGATGTGGCTGGTGTACTCGGCCGGAGGGAAGGCGTAGCCCTGGCGCAGTTCTTCCACGCTCTTGTCCTGAATCCCTTCCCAGCTCTTGATCTGGCATAGGGCCGGCAGAGCGGAAATCAGGATGCAAATGGTTGTCAGCGTACGTTTCATTGTGTGGTATGTTTTGGCATATTCTACAAAATTAGTGAATTTTGATGATGATTCACTATCTTTGACCTTATGAAACGACTGCTGATAATCACTTACTATTGGCCGCCCACCGGAGGTTCCGGTGTGCAGCGATGGGTGAAATTCAGCAAGTATCTTCCCGAGTTCGGATGGCAGCCTGTCATATATACGCCCGAGAATCCTGAACGTCTCGCTTACGATGAGAGCCTGCTCGGAGACATTCCGGGCTGTGCTGAAGTGGTAAAGACCCGTATATGTGAGCCTTATGAGCTGTACCGGCGCCTTACAGGCTCCAGGGCCGGGGCCGAGGTGAACCCGCTCAATTCGCAGAAAAAGCCTCTCAAAAAGCGTATGTCCCTGTGGTTAAGGGGTAACCTTTTCATCCCCGATCCGAGAGTGTCGTGGGTCCGGCCGTCTGTGCGCTTCCTTTCCAAGTATCTGCGCGAGCATCCGGTGGATGCGGTTGTGACCACGGGACCTCCGCAGTCGATGCACCTTATCGGTCTTGGGCTGAAGCGACAACTCGGGGTGAAGTGGATAGCTGATTTCAGGGATCCATGGACGGAGATGTTTTACTATAAGCATCTTTCACTCACTGCCTGCTCCGACAGGAGACATCATCGCCTTGAGCAGAGCGTGCTGGATGAGGCTGATATGGTGATTGCGGTTTCGCCTCGTGTCCAATCCGATTTTGAGGCGAGGACCTCTACACCTGTAAGTCTGATTACCAACGGTTTCGATGAGGATGATTTCTGCCGGGTCCAACCTCAGCCTCATCCGGGCAAGTTCACTCTTGTACATACCGGGCTTTTCGCCTCTGACGGCAATCCTGTCAATCTTTGGGATGCCCTTGCCGCCAAGTGCAGTGATGACTCCGGGTTCAGGGAGCGTCTCCAGATCAGGCTTGCCGGCAAGACGGATCCTCAGATCATAGCCTCGATACGGGACAGGGGCCTTGACGGGAATCTGGTCAATCTTGGCTATCTTCCCCATACGGAGACGGTGCAGGAGCAGAAGAGTGCGGATATGCTCCTTCTGCCTCTCAGACAGGAACCGGAGTATTCTAAAGTCCTGCCCGGCAAGATATTCGAGTATCTGGCCTCAGGACGCCCCGTGCTGGGGATAGGTCAGACAGACAGTGCCGCTGCCGATATCCTCAAGGACAGCGGGGCGGGGGAGATGTTTGAATGGGATGACGGCCGGAGAATGATGGATTTCATCTGCTCGCCACACACCCCGCCGCACGGAGCGGAACGCTACTCCAGGCGAAACCTGACGGCACAACTTGTAGAATTGTTATGAAGAAAAAAATAATCTATTGCATCTGTACGGTGATGGGACTGCTCCTGCTGTCCTACGCCTATGTGCCGGAAGTGCTTACCGGCAAGATAGTGAACCAGAGCGACATATCGGGTTGGCAAGGTATGGCCAAGGAGATGATGGACTGGAACTCTGCCCATCCCGACGACCAGACGGCATGGACAGATTCCATGTTCGGGGGAATGCCTACAGCCACCATCCACGCGTCCACGAAAGGTGACTGGACCCAGAAGATCTACGATTTTCTGCTTGTCGGCAGGAGACCGGCCACGTATCTTTTCATCTCCCTGCTCGGAGCATGGCTGCTCATGCTTTCTTTCGGGGTTCATCCTTTGCTTGCCATAGGAGGAGCTGTGGCTGTCACATTCTGCTCGTACAACATGCAGATAATACAAGTCGGGCACAACACCAAGATGCAGGCCATTGCCTTCCTTCCTTGGGTGCTTGCCGCTCTTGTTTTCACATATCGCAAGGCGCTTGGGGATAAGGCCAGGTGGTTGCCTCTGTCATGTCTGGGGGCGGCGCTTTTCGGTCTGGCGCTGAGTTTCCAGGTCAAGGCGAACCATCCTCAGATTACTTATTATCTGGCACTTATGATATTGCTGTATGTGATAGTCATGGTGGTATGGATACTAATGGACAAGACTCGGCGCAAGTCCCTTCTCGGGCGGTTTTTCGCTTCCTCGGCACTGCTGCTGGTGCTGGGACTGACAGGGATAGCGACCAATGCCATTAAGTTGCTGCCGACCTATGAATACACTCCGTATTCCATGCGCGGAGGAAGTTCCGCCGCTTCAGAAGACGGGAGCGGTACCAGAGGACTGGACATCGATTATGCCACAGCCTGGTCTTATGGTTGGCAGGAACTGCCGAACATGCTGATTCCGGATTTCAATGGGGGATCTTCCGCCGGGGCTGTCAACCCTGACCGCTCTGCCACGATTGACCTGCTGCGTTCATCCGGACAGACCAACCTGCGCGAGACTGCCAAGAATCTGCCCCTTTACTGGGGGCCTCAGCCGTTCACGGCCGGCCCGATGTATATGGGGGCAGTGACAATATTCCTCTTTGTGCTCGGGCTTTTCTTCTACAAGGGCAAGGAGAAGTGGTGGCTTGCCGCTGCGACCCTGCTCGCCGTGTTCCTTGCGCTCGGAAGCCATTTCCTGTGGTTCACCAGGCTCTTCTATGACTATGTGCCGTTCTATAACAAGTTCAGGACTGTGTCCATGGCTCTTGTGGTGCTCCAGTTTACGCTGCCTGTCCTTGCTTTCCTGATGCTGGACAGGATTGTCCGGACAGAGGAAGGCGCTGCCGTGTTCCGTTCCAAGGGCTGGATTGCACTTGCGGTCACGGGGGGATTTTGTCTGCTCTGTGCGGTGTTCCCGGGTATCGCCGGCTCGTTCACCGGGGCTTCTGATGCATCTTATCCGGATGCTCTTGTGGATGCACTTGCCGCTGACAGGCGGCATCTGCTTGCTATGGATGCGCTTCGCTCGGCGCTTCTGACAGGGGCTGCGTACCTGATGCTCTTGTGGGGATGCACGGTGCCGAAATCGGCCGTCAAGACTTTCGCCACCCAGCCTCAGATGGGCTTCGCGCGCCGGCGTACCGCTGCTCTGCTTGTCTGCCTGCTTGTCCTCGGTGATCTTTTCATCCTGGACAAGAGATACCTGAGTTCTGATGACTTTATCACTCCGCGTTCTTTCCAGAACCAGTTCAACAAGCGTCCGGTTGATGAGGCGATACTTGAGGACAAGGATCCGTCCTACAGGGTTCTGGATTTGACTGTCAATGTGTTCAATGACTCTCATCCGTCTTACTGGCACAAGAACATCGGAGGCTATTCTCCTGCCAAACTCCAGAGGTATCAGGAATTTATCACGGACACTCTCACGTCCGAGATAAACAGCCTGTATTCAGTGCTTTCCGGAAAACAGACCGTTCAGGAGATGGAGCAGGCCCTACCTTATCTTCCGGGGTTGGCGGAGATGAACTGCCGCTATATAATAGTAGGAGGGGAGTATCCTCCGTTGAAGTACTCTCATGCCAAGGGCCCGGCCTGGTTTGCCGATCCTGCCGCCGGGGAAGTGGAGATGCTCTCTTACGCGCCAAATGAACTGCGTTACAAGTATTCTTCGGCAGATGGCGGCAAGCTGGTGTTCAGCGAGGTCTATTATCCGGTAGGATGGACGCTTGAAGTGGAGGACAGCGGGGAAAATCTTGAGATAATTCCGGAAGGAAAAGTGCTCCGCGCGGCCGAAGTTCCAGCCGGGGAGCACACTCTTGTGATGCGTTTCGACCCTCCTTCCTATCGGGTAGGTGAGAGGGTGTCCCGCGCCAGTTCGATACTTATTCTGATTGTGGTCCTTCTTGCGTCCGGTTTTGCTGTGAGCGGGATATCTGTTGTGTCAAAACGATAAAATCTTCTACCGACAGCCGCTCGGCCCTGAGGTCGAAAACTTGATCTGAAGAGTCAAAACCCTCCGGCAGCATAGGCTTGAGGGCGTTGCGCAGGGTTTTCCTGCGCTGGTTGAACGCGGTTTTTACCACCTGCCGGAACAGGCGCTCGTCGCAGCCGAGTTCCGTGCGGGAGTTGCGCCTGAGCCGTATCACGGCTGACTGCACTTTCGGAGGTGGGAAGAATGCGCCCGAGCCCACAGAGATGATATAGTCGATATCGTACCAGGCTTGGAGCAGGACTGACAGGATTCCGTAGGTTTTGGAACCGGGCTTCTCCGCTATGCGGTCAGCCACTTCTTTCTGTATCATGCAGACTACTTCCGGGACTCTGTCCTTGTCGTCAAGAATCTTGAAGAAGATCTGCGAAGAGATGTTGTAGGGGAAGTTGCCGATCACCCTGTAGCTGCCGCTGAAGATTTCCCGCATGTCCAGTTTGAGGTAGTCAGCGCTGTAAAGTCTGCCCTCGACAGCCGGATAATGTGTGAGAAGATAGCCCACGGATTCGTTGTCGATTTCGACAAGTTTCAGGTCTATGTCTTCTCTTTCAAGCAGGTAGCGGGTAAGAACTCCCATGCCAGGCCCGATTTCCAGCACGTCCCTGTCCCCGCCCTTGGAAAGGGAGGAGACTATGGTACGTGCTATGCTCTGGTCGGTCAGGAAGTGCTGGCCCAGTGCCTTTTTCGCTCTGACGTCCATTCTCTCAGCCGAGTTTTTCGGCGAGTTTTGCCGCCAATTCCACAAATGCCACACCGTCCGGGCGTGAACTCAATGCCGCCGGTTCACCGGCATCACCGCTCTCGCGGATGCTCTGGACAAGCGGAATCTGTCCGAGAAGTGCTATGCCGAGGTCTTTGGCCATGTCGGCGCCTCCGTCTTTGTCGAAGATGAAGTACTTCTCATCGGGATGTTCTTCCGGGGTGAACCAGGCCATGTTTTCCACAAGCCCGAATATAGGGCGGTTGACGTTCTTGTTGCGGAACATGTCCACCCCCTTCTCCACATCAGCAAGAGCTACGGCCTGTGGTGTCGTCACTATGACCGCCCCTTCCATCGGTATGTCCTGCACGAGGCTTATGTGTATGTCACCTGTACCCGGAGGCATGACGATGAGAAGAAAATCGAGATCATCCCAGCGAACCTGCAGGATCATCTGCTTGAGGGCGTTGCAGGCCATGGGGCCTCTCCATATAAGAGCCTGTCCCTTCTGGGCAAAGTAGCCTACGGACATCCATTTCACTCCGTACTTTTCTATCGGGATGATGAGTTCTTTACCCTCTTCTCCTTCTGCCTGCGGAGTCACGCCTTCCGTTCCGGTCATTGTCGGGATGGAAGGGCCGTAGACGTCGGCATCGGCAAGCCCGACCTTGTAGCCGAGTCTTGCTAGAGCGCAGGCCAGATTGACGGCGACGGTGGATTTGCCCACACCGCCTTTCCCGGAGGCTATTCCTATTATGTGACGCACGTTACGGAGCTGATCAAGTCCGAGTTCATCGATGCCGCTCTTCTTGGGTTTCGGGGTCACTTCGTCCACCACTACAGTCTTTACTTCAGATTTGAAACCCTCCGGAAGATGACGGATGAGTGCGGCACGGGCGCTTCCTATGAGGTATTCCGACAGAGGATCCCGCCTTTTAGGAAAGGCCAGTGTCACAGTGACGGAACCGTCCGCTATATCTATTTTGTTGACCATGCCCAGTTCCACGATGTCAGCATCCTTTTTTGCCGGATGCTTGACATCGCGAAGAGCCCTGAGTATATCTCCTTCTTTTATCATCTAACTATATTCATTTCATCGAGGAGCCATCCGGCTCCGCCGAACTTGTCCATCATGAACAGCACATATCTGATATCCACGCAGATGCACCTCTGGAGGTTAGGTTCGAAGATTACATCCCCGCTCATCGCCTCCCAGTTGCCGTCGAACGCGAGACCTATGAGGTTGCCGTCGGCATCCATCACCGGGCTTCCGGAGTTGCCTCCGGTTATGTCGAGGTTGGTCAGGAAACAGGTTACCAGATCCCCTTCCGCGTCAGCGTACTGGCCGTAGTCCTGAGCGTTGTAAAGTTCCTTGAGCCTTGCCGGGACACGGAACTCGTAGTTGGACGGGTCTTCCTTTTCCATGACACCCTTGAGGGTCGTATAGTATTTGTAGATGACTCCGTCTTTCGGCTCATAACCCTTGACTGTCCCATAGGTCAGGCGGCAGGTGGAGTTGGCGTCCGGGTAGCTCGGCTTGTCTTTCTGCCATTCGAGCAGGGCGGCGGCGTACGCCTTGGACGGGGCTTCAAGGGAATCCGCCCATGTGATCACCTCCCCGTACAGAGGCCCCAGCTTGTCTATGATGGCGGTGCGGAGCACCATGGCCGGATCGTTCTCAAGATCTGTCCCGGCAGCGCGCGCTGCCTCAAGTTTCTCGTATGAGGTAAACACGCTCTCGTCGAACATCTTGTCCACCATCTCCTCGCAGATTTCCACCTTGCCTTCCGGGGCTGCGTTCTGCAGGTAGTGGCGGACCATCGCGTGAGCCACCTTGCGGTCCACGCCGGCATCGTAGTCCTTGTATGCGGAAGCGTCTTTTGCCCTTGTGAGGCCGAGCAGTTCTATCCTGTTGAGAGTCTCTGAGAGCAGCGTGTAGTCTTTGTAAGCCTGCTTGCGCCCTTCCACAGCCGCAGCGATACCGGAAACGGGATCTCCGTATTTCTTGATCCGGCTCTTCTTGCCGTTTATCCATGCTCCGAGTTCGGTTTCCTTTTCTTCCTGGCGTCCGATGACGTTGAGTTTGGCGAAAGCCTCTTTCATGCCGATCCATTTTTTCCACCCGTTGGAGGAGGAGGCGTACTTGCTTGCATACTGCAGGCCGACCTTGTCGTCCGCCCTCATCTCTTTCCACAGCACATCCTGGCGGACCCCACGTGCGGCGATGCGGATGTCGTTGATTTCGAGCATATCTTCGAGCTGGGAAGCGGTCTGGTAGCGCTGGGTGCGGCCAGGGTATCCCATTATCATCGCGAAGTCGCCTTCCTGAACACCCTTGAGAGAAATGTTGAGGAACTGCTTCGGGATCATAGGTACGTTGTTCTTTGAGTAGTCTGCCGGCTCATTGTCCGGTCCGGCGTAGACCCTGAACATCGAGAAGTCGCAGGTGTGGCGCGGCCACATCCAGTTGTCGGTGTCACCTCCGAACTTGCCCATGGATGCCGGCGGAGCACCCACGAACCTGACGTCGCGGTAGATTTTGTACACTATCAGGTACTGGACATTGTCATTGAAGAAGCTGACAATCTGTGCCGTGCAGTGCGGGTTTTCCTTGATGGCTTTCTGGATGAGAGCTTCACGGGACTTGTCGTCCTTGACCTTGCCAGTCACATCCGTCATCTTCTGGAGGAACTTCACGGTAAGTCCGGGCACCGGGATTTCCTTGCTCATGTCAGTGGCCCAGTAGCCGTCCTCAAGGTAATTGTGCTCTTCGGATGAGAGCGCCTGGATGCTGCCGTAGCCGCAGTGGTGGTTGGTCACGAGCAGTCCGCTTCCGGAGATGATCTCCCCGGTGCAGCCGCCGCCGAACTGGACCACGGCATCCTTGATGGATGAATGGTTGATGCTGTAGATCTGGTCAGCCGTGAGTCTCGATCCGAGATTGCGCATGGCATCGCTGTTGATTTTCTCAAGCAGCGGCAGCATCCACATTCCCTCATCGGCCAGGGCCGGTGTCAGCAGTGCCGCGAGAGCGGTGAGTGTGAGTAAAAACTTTTTCATATCATTGATTGTCAAATAAACTTGGTTCTAGGGCCTTGGGGTGGAAGGAGCGGCGGTGCTCCGGGGTGAGACCGAAGCGGCGTATCGCATCGATATGCTCCTTGGTGGGGTAGCCCATGTTGCGTGCCCACCCGTACCCGGGGTAGAGTCTGTCCAGCTCCCTCATCCTCTCGTCCCTCCAGGTCTTTGCAAGCACAGAAGCCGCCGCTATCGAGGCGTAGGTGGCATCCCCGTGCACCACGGTGGCGTATCCGTATCCATCCATCGGACGGAAACGGTTGCCGTCTATCAGCAGGAAGTCCGGCCTGACGCTGAGTTTGCGCACAGCGCGCTGCATACCCTCCACTGACGCCCAGAGTATGTTGAGGGCATCAATCTCTTCTGCGCTGACTTCTTCCACGGCCCATGCCACGGCCTCCCTCTCTATCACTTCCCTCAAAATGTCACGTGATTTTTCGCTCATCTGCTTGGAGTCGTTGAGCAGCGGATGAGTGAAGTCTGGTGGCAGAATCACAGCTGCGGCAAACACAGGCCCCGCCAGAGGGCCGCGTCCCGCTTCATCGCAGCCGGCCTCGATGAGATCCGGGTGCATGTTGCCCGATAGATGGATTTCTTGTGGCATTATACCACAAATTTAAAAACATTTCGGGATTTTCCCCTATTATTGCTCGTCTTTAAGACGGGACATCAAGAACGTATTTGTCTGAGTGAGGGTCTTTATTGCCTGGCCTTGTGCTTGAATCAGCTGTTGCGCTGCCCGGAGTTTTTCGTTGAGGATTTCGAGACGTCCCTCATAGTCGCGCACAAGTTCTTTCTTCTGCTCATCGAAGTTATGCTTGTCTTCCAGAAGGCCGTCTTCCAGGTCTGATGCGACTATGTCCGCTTCTTTCATTTTGAAATGACTTGCGAACTTCTTGAGAGTCTTGCAATACAGGTTGGTTTTGCCGGTCTCGAAATTGATGTAGGTTGTGCGCCCGATGCCCAGTTCGTCGGCCATCGCCGCCTGTGACAGGCCGGCGTTCTCCCTGATCTTGCGTATGCTTATATGTGTCTTGTCAATTGGCATCGTCGCAAAAATAGTCAGCCTGCGATGATGAGAGATGACGGATTTATTGTACTATGTCCATAAAAAATAAACAAAACACAAAAGAAAGATAAAAATCGTCATCTGCTTTCTTTGGATATGTTGCTTATTTGTGGGCAAACGTCCAAATTAGCGGACATGAAAAAAGAGAAAGAGATGCTGCTCCTGAGATTGGAGCGGATGTTGAGTGACGGGGAGCTGGTGCCAGAAGGGTTGACCAGTCTGTCGGATGTGTGCCTGGACAGGTTGGGTGTGAGCCCGCGGGAACTTGATGTGATACTGCTTGAAGAACTTGGTGTCACCGGTGAAGAATTTTTTGCTGAATATGGCAGAAAGGTTATTGACAATGGAAACAAATTTTATTAGATTTGTGAACTTTGCTTTAAAAACCAAATTATTTTAATAACACCAGACAATGAAAGAATACACAACCAAAGAGATCCGCAACGTGGTACTTCTCGGGGCGACAAAGTCCGGAAAGACCACGTTGGCTGAAGCTATGCTCTATGAGGGCAAGGTGATCGACAGGCGCGGAAGCGTGGAGGACAAGAATACGGTCTCCGACTACAACGAGCTGGAGAAGATCAACCAGAGATCCATCTACGCCACCCCTCTGTATGCCGAGTTCCTCGGAGCCAAGGTCAACATCATAGACGCCCCTGGAGCCGATGACTTCATCGGGGGAGCGTATTCAGCATTCAGGGTGTGCGAGAGCGGTCTGCTCGTGGTCAATGCCCAGCAGGGAGTCGAGGTGGGCACCGAGAACTTCATCCGCCTCGCCTCCGACAAGAAGCTTCCTCTCGTGGTGGCCGTCAACCAGCTCGATGCTGACAAGGCCGACTGGGAAAGCGTGCAGTCCTCCCTCCAGGAAGCCATGGGCAAGAAGCTGGTCTATATCCAGTTCCCTGTCAATGTAGGCCCGGCTTTCGACGGGTTCGTGGACGTGCTTACCAACAAATATTATCATTTCAAGGACGCCAACGGCACCCGCGAGGATCTTGAGATTCCGGAGAACCTCAAAGAGCAGGCAGAGGAGATGCGCCAGGAGCTCATAGAGAGGGCCGCCGAATATGACGACACCCTTATGGAGAAGTTCTTCGAGGCAGGGAGCCTCACCGAAGACGAGATCCGCAAAGGGCTCAACCGCGGCATCGTGGCCGGCGAGGCCTATCCGGTATTCTGTGTCAGCGCCAAAAAGGACATAGGAGTCAAGAGGCTTCTGGAGTTCACAAAGAACGTGGTTCCGGCCCCGTCCTGCAACCCGGACGGACCGGCTTCCCTTTTCATATACAAGAACGATGTAGAGCCGCACCTCGGAGAGGTTTCTTTCTTCAAGGTGATGAGCGGCACCATTACTCCGGGCATGGATCTGGAGGATCCTGCCACCGGCAACAAAGAACGTCTCTCAGCCATCTATGCCGTGGCCGGCCTCAAGAAGGAACAGGCGACCGCGCTCAAGGCCGGAGATCTCGGATGTACCGTGAAACTCAAGAACGGACGTTCCAACATCACCCTTTCCGCTCCGGGGTCCGGGCTCGAGTGGGACAAGATAGTCTATCCGGCACCGAAATACCGCTGCGCCATCAAGGCCAAGGTGCAGCAGGAGGAGCAGAAACTCGGTGACGCCCTCAAGAAGATAGCATCCCAGGACCCTACCGTGGTCGTGGAGTATTCCAAGGAACTCCGTCAGACAATCCTCAGCGGCAACGGCGAGCAGCACATCAACATAGTGAAGTGGCGTTTGAACAACGAGTTCAAGGTTGAGGTCGAACTCTTCGCCCCGAAGATCCCTTATCGCGAGACCATCACCAAGACCGCATGTGCGACCTACCGTCACAAGAAGCAGTCCGGCGGTGCCGGCCAGTTCGGAGAGGTGTCCCTGCTCATCTGCCCTTACGAGGAAGGTGTCGAGGCTCCGAAAGTGTTCAAGATCAACGGTAAGGATATGGTGATGAACATAAAGTCATCTGAATCCTTCGACCTGGAATGGGGTGGCAAACTCGAATTCTACAACTGTATCGTGGGCGGCGCCATCGATGCACGCTTCATGCCGGCCATCCTCAAGGGTATCAACGACAAGATGACCGAAGGGCCTCTCACCGGCTCGTACGCCCGCGACATACGCGTCTATGTATATGATGGAAAGATGCATCCGGTTGACTCCAACGAAATATCGTTCGTGCTCGCTGCGCGCAACGCCTTCAAGGAGGCGTTCCGCAACGCCGGACCGAAGATCATGGAGCCGATCTACAATGTCGAAGTGATGACTCCGGCGGACTATCAGGGAGCCTGCATGTCCGATCTCCAGAACCGTCGCGGTATTCTCGGAGACATGGGAGCTGACAAGGGCTTCTCCATCCTCAAGGCCCGCGTGCCTCTTGCAGAACTTTACCGTTATTCGACGACTCTCAGTTCGCTGACATCGGGAGCTGCGACTTTCTCCATGTCTTTTGCTGACTATCAGCCTGTTCCTGGAGATGTGCAGACCAAGCTGCTCGCCGAATATGCGGCGGCGGAAGCTGACGAAGACTAGTCGGAACACAGACGATATGACGGCGGCGACGGCAATGGCCGGAGCCGCCGTTTGTCTTTGTTGCACGGAATCGATAACTTTGTGCAGATACTTTGACTGATGGACAGAATCAAGATTCTTTTTGCCTGCTTTGCTGCCCTTTTTGCGGCATCCCAGCGCGCGGATGCCCAATTCGCGCTCAGTCTCGGTGCCTCTTTCCCCGGGACGGTATATGTGGACAACGGATATGACAACTATTACGCCCGACTACGTATAGGCTTCGATGTGGGAGCGCAGTACAGCATAAGTCTCAACAGGTGTCTCGATGCGGTGGTCAGTGCAGACTTCATCCGTCACGGGCAGGGGAAGATGGCCAAAGCCCAGATGGGATACAACTACGCCAACTATCCATCCTATCTCAATTTTCCTCTGATGGCCGGTCTGTCCGTCAAGATAGACTTCGACGGGCAGGGATTCATCAACCCCTCGCACCATGCTTTTATCGAGCTGAAAGCCGGGGCCAACGCCTCCACGCTCACCCGGGCAGTCTTCACGGACGAGAGTGGCGTAAGGCACACGGTACGCTACAATGTCGGTTTTGCTCCCGCCTTGTCTGTCGGCGCAGGCATGAGATTCTCGGACCATGGAGCTTTTTCTATCCGTTTCGTTGACCTTGGCGACATAAAGATGACGGAAAGGGGGAACAGCGGTTCCGAGTTCCGCTATTCCCCCCGTATGGTGGATATGAGATATACGTATTATTTCTAGAATATCAGCACGTCGCTGTCCCCGTAGTTGTCGTATGAGGAGGTGATGACTTTTTCTCCAGGCTCCAGTCCCTCAAGCACTTCGTAGTATTTAGGGTTCTGCCTGCCTATTCGGATCTCCCTCTTGACTGCCTTGGACCCGTCGGGGGTCAGCACATAGATCCATTTGCCTCCTGTCTTCTGGTAGAAAGTGCCGCGCGGGATAATGATGCCTTCTTCAGGCTGTCCGAGCTGGAGGTTGAGGTAATAGGTCTGGCCGGTGCGGATGTTGTCAGGCTGCTCGCCTTCGAACTTGAAATCAGCCTGGAATTTGCCGTCGCGAACTTCCGGGTAGACCTTGCGCAGGAGCACAGAGAAGTTGCCGCCTTGGCGCTCGAAAGTGGCCTGCAGGCCCGGGGTGACCCTGTCGATGTAGTGCTCATCGATTTTAGCTTCCACCTTGTAGTCTCCCACGGAATTGATCTGGCCTATTTTCATGCCTGAAGACACGCTCTGTCCGAGCACGACGTCCAGAAGTCCCAGTTCCCCGTCTATCGGGGCTTTGATGGTAAGGTTGGACTTGCGGTTGCGGATCATGGCCATGTTCTGGCGCATGTTGTCGAGGCTTTCCTGCATCTGCTTGATTTCTACTCCTCTGTATAGACTGTCCTGGACGGATCTTTCCTTGATGAGGGTATATTTCTGCTGAGCGAGATCATAGTCCTCCTTGGCTTTGAGGTACTCCTCCTTGGCGATGAGCTTGTCCTGATAGAGGGCGGACTGCTGCTCGTAGTTACGGCGGTTGCGCCGTAATTCCATCTCGTACGTCATCTCGTCCTGCTTGACTGAGAGCTTCTGCTGCTCCATCTGTATCATGGTGTTGCGCAGGATGTTCTCCTTCTCGGCGAGTTCCGCTTCGGAGTTGAGGATCTCGAGGTCGAGGTTGTCATTGCTCAGGATCAGCAGCGGCTCCCCGGCGTGTACCATGGAGCCTTCTTCCACGAGTATCTTCTGCACAACTCCGCCTTCCTGCGGGCTGAGCTGGATGGTCGTCATAGGCTGCACCTGGCCACTTACCCTTATGTAGTCGTTGAATTCCCCTCTCTGCACCTCGCTGATGCTGACGGTGTCCTTGTCCACTCTGAACGAGCTTGAGTTGTCCCTGAACACAAGGTAGAGCACAAATGCCACCACCACGGCTCCGAGCCAGTAAGGCAGGGCTTTTTTTGTGAACACGGCCTTCCAGCCGCTCTTCTTTTCGATGATCTTATCCATAGTGATTCTTTTATTTCTGATCGATGTAACTTGTCCCTCCGTAGTATTCCACTACGCTCTTTTTGAGCAGATACTTGAACATGGAGTTGAGCCTGTCGGCGCGGGCTGCGAGATAGTTGTCCGTGGCGGTCTGGTATTCGATGCCGGAGATGAGTCCCTGCTCGTATTTGCGGCTGTTCAGCTGCCATGACTCCTCCTGTACTTCGGCTTTGCGTTCGGCCTGCAGGTAGGCCGAGGCGGCTCCGTCACGGTCCTGGATTGCCCTGCGCACTTCGGACTCGATGTCACGCAGCTTCTGGTCGTATTCGGCTGACGCTTTCTGATATGCGTGTTTTTTTCTTGATATGTTGCCTATGTTCTTGAGGCGGTCATAGATCGGAATGCTGACGGAGACCTGGATGTATTCACCGCCGTTGTTTGTAAACTGCGTCCGGAACGGGTCGGTCTCCCTCAGGCCCGGGTATTCGAAGTATGTCGTTGACCAGCCGGCGTAGAGGCCTACCGTCGGAAGAAGTTGCCATTTGGCGGTGTTGAGGGCCAGGCGTGCGTTCTCCATGGCGCCGTGGGCTATGAGCGCGGAAGGCTGGTTGGCAAGGGCGAAGTCTACTATTGCTGTTTCGTCTTCGTTCTGGCCGGTGGCGAGGGCATCCCCGTCGGCGAAGGCTGTATCTATCATGAGTACAGAGTCAAGAGGCCAGAACATCACGTCCTGCAGGGTCATCATGGCATCCCCGCGCATGTTTTCGGCATTGGTCAGGTTGTACTGCCTGTCTGCGAGATCGGCTTCCGCCTGCACGACGTCTGCGTAGCCCTTCACACCCAGCTTTTCTTGCCTGCGCGCCAGCTCAAGTGAGTTCTGGGCTGTCTGGACCTGGCTGCGGTATATTTCACTTATCTTGGTGTAATACACTGCGTTGTAGTAGGCTTCCATCGTGGCGAGGCAGATGTCGGCTTCGACCTGGTCTTCCTGCGAGTTGCCCATCGCGAGGGAAGTCTTAGCTATCTTGATGTTGTTGAGAGCGGAGAACCCGTCGAAGACGGTGATGCCGGCTGAGAGGCTGTAACTGTTGTGGAACGAGGTCGTGTTTATGTAGGTATTGGTCTGCGGGTCGATGGCGCGTCCAAAGTTGTAGTAGGCTGACACACCTGCACTTACCTGAGGAGTGAAAGCACTCAGGATTGCTTCTCTCCTGTCCAGTCTGGCATCCCCGACCGCAGCCTGCTGTATGCGGACCTTGGTCGAATTGGATACCGCATATTCCATGCACTCTTTCAGTCCCATGACTTCCGCGTCCTGGGCCGGAGCCTGCAGGGCGAGGCCTGCAAGCAGAATGGTGAGTATACTATGTCTTATCATGTCCATATTGAATTATCTTGACGACTGAAACAGTATCAGTGATTGTGCCAAAAATGTAATATGTTGATTGTTAAGACTTTGTGCTATGTGGTCTGGGCGGGTCTTGTAAAGAAACCTTACACTTTGTGTAAAAAAACTTTACACGGGGCTTATTTGAAGACCAGAGAGAACACTGTGCCGTTCTCGTCGCTGCGCAGCAGACGCAGGTTGCCTCCGTGCTGGCGCATGATCTGGCGTGAGAGGCTCAGGCCGATTCCGGTGCCTTCCTGTTTGGTGGTGAAGAACGGTACGAATATCTGGGCCTGGCTTTCCTGGCTGATAGTAGGGCCGTCGTTGCCCACGTCCACTGTGGTGCAGTCCTTCTCGTCTATGTCTGCGGTGATGCTTATGTGCTTTGCACCGGCCTGTACGGCGTTTTTCATCAGGTTTATGAGAATCTGGGAGATCTGCCCCTCATCGGCATAGAGGAGGATGTCGCTCTGCTTCTCGGTGAAACTTGCACTTGCCCCGTGCTCTTTGAGGAAGCTGTCGTTGAGCTCGATCACCTTTGCGGCGAGGTCGCGCACATAAAATGCCTTCTTGACAGGGGCCGCCACCCTGGTGAGGTTGCGGTAGGATTCCACAAACCTTATAAGGCTTCGTGAAGAGGAGGATATGGTCTCCAGTCCGGCCTTGAGTTCTTCGCCCTTCACGTCTTTCAATGCTTCGCTTAGTGATGCGATAGGGGAGACCGTGTTCATGATCTCGTGGGTCAGAACCCGTATCAGACGGTTCCACGAGTCGCTTTCGGCTTCTTCGAGGGTGGAGCTCATGTCGTTGAAGACTATGATTTTCACATCTTTGCCGTTGATGCTGTCAGATGAGGAGGAGAGGACAATGCGGTGCTGCGAACTTTCGCTGTAGAACGAAACTCTCTTGTTCTGCCCGTCTTCTACGGATAGAAATGCCTCGTAGACTTCCGGGCTGATGTTGATCAGCTGGCGCAGAGCGTTGACGCTTGAGAGCCCGAGCAGGCTGCGGGCCATCCTGTTGGAATATGCTACGCGGCCGGTCTTGACCTCCGAGACTATCACTCCTGTGGAGACGTTGTCCAGCATCCGTCCATAGTAGCGCTCTGTCTCACGGATGTACTTGGTCTCTTTGTCGAATATGTCACGGAGCCTGTTCAGAGTCCGGTTGAGTCCGCGGTTGAGCAGATGTCCCCGTCCGAAGCGGAAATTGGTTTCCCCGTCGTCGAGTGCGTCGAGCATGTAGTCCACCTTGTGTTTGACTCTTCCTGTAAAGAAGATTCCGGAGAGGAAGGTGGTGACGATGACCGATAGCGCCACGACCAATATGACGGCCGGCCACGGGATCATATCCCGTATTTTTTCAGTTTGCTGTAGAGGGTGGGCCGGCTGATATCCAGAGCCTTGGCCACCATGGAGAGGTTGCCGGAATATTTGTCCATCGCCGCCCGGATGGTTCTTTCTTCGACTTCTTCCAGCGTCCCGACTGAGTCGGAGGTCTTCAAGACAGGAGTTGAAGGCAGTTGGAGGTCTTCTTTCCTGAGGAGATTCCCCTCGGAGAGGATTACAGCCTTCTCGATGCAGTTCTGCAGTTCGCGCACGTTGCCTGGCCAAGGGTAGTGCTTCAGTTCTGATAATGCGTCATTGTCCAGACCGGTCACGTCCCGGTGATATTGCTCCGCGAAGCGTGCTATGAAGACTTCTGCAAGGTGGCATATATCGTCCGGGCGTTCGCGCAGGGACGGGATGGACAGGTGCACGGTGTTGATCCGGTAGTAAAGGTCTTCTCTGAAAGCGCCTTTGGCCACGAGCTGCTCAAGGTTCATGTTGGTGGCGCATATCAGCCTGATATCCACCGGGATGCTCTTGGTGTCTCCGACCCGGGTGACGCTGCGGTTCTGGAGCACGCGCAGGAGTTTGGCCTGTGAGGCCAGCGGGATGTTGCCTATCTCGTCGAGGAAAAGCGTCCCGCCTGATGCCTGCTCGAACTTGCCCGGATGGTCGCTGACCGCATCGGTGAACGCCCCCTTGACGTGCCCGAAAAGTTCACTTTCGAAAAGTGTGTCAGGGATGGCTCCGGCATCCACGCTCACCAGCGGTTTGGCGGCACGCAGCGATGAGCGGTGTATTTCTGAGGCGAGCACATCTTTTCCGGTGCCGTTTTCTCCTGTGATCAGCACGGTGGCGTCCGTCGGAGCTATCTTGCTTACTGTCCTGCGGATGGCATCCATCTGGGGGCTGTCTCCCCAGTATATATGTACGATGGAGTCTTTCTCTTCGGACTTGCGGGCTTTCTTCGCGGCCTGGCATGCGGAGCGCAGGGTGGAGATGAGCCTGTCGTTGTCCCATGGTTTCGGGATGAAATCGTATGCCCCGCGCTTCATCCCCTCCACCGCGAGCTGGACATCGGCATAAGCGGTGAAAAGCACTACTTTCAGTTCCGGGAAACGGCTCTTGAGCTCCCCGAGCCAGTACAGTCCCTCATTGCCTGTGTTGATGTCAGCGTTGAAGTTCATGTCCAGCAGCACAGCATCAGGCTTGAATCTCTCCACCGTGCTGACAAGGCTCACCGGAGAGGGCAGCAGCTCCACTTCGGCGAAGTGCAGAGGCAGCAGTATCTTCAGAGTCGAGCGGATGCCGGCGTTGTCATCGACTACCAGTATTTTCCCATCTTTCTTCATACTCCGCAAAAGTAGCGAAAATTATTCTTTTTTGAGTTCTATGGCAGGGTTGGTACGGGCGGCACGCAGGGTCTGCCACAGTACGGACAGGAAGGAGATGACAAGCGAGATGATGCAGGCGAGGGCGAATATCCACCAATAACCGCTGATCCGCCAGGCGAAGCCCTGCAGGTACTTCCCGGCGAGGAAAACGGCGATCGGCACCCCTATGATGCAGGCCGCCAGTGTAAGGATGAGATAAGACTTCACGCTGCTTATGGTCTCCGCCTCCACGGTGCTGCCGAACACCTTTCTGACCGCAATCTCCTTGGCCCTCTGGTCTGAGTACCAGGTGCTCATGGCTATGAGCCCGAGCAGGGCTATGATGATCGCAAGGACCATGAATATCTCCACCAGTCTCATTGTGCGCACTGCCGGGGCAAGGCCGCTGCGCGTGTTCTCGGAGATGAACCAGTTGCAGTTCGCCTCGTCATAGTCTCCCTCATCTTCCTGATACTTGCGGAAAACCGAGTCTATCGCTCTGGCGGTGTTGTCGCTTTCGTCCAGAGTCTGTATCAGCAGGCTGCAGGCGTATGTGAGGTCTTCGTCTCTCTGCACCGAGATGGCCATGTACGGGTTCGGGTCTCCGTCAGAAGCACCGCTTACCGGAATATCCTTGATGATGCCGCCGATGCTTTCGACCTTGGAGTTGTTGATACCGCTGAATTTGCGGGCGTAGTAGGCTTCCGTACTGTCGGTGAGGTTGAGGGCTTTGGAGAGGGTTTCCCCGAGCCACAGGCTGCGTTCGAAAGGATGGCCGAAGTCCTCCACCACCTCAGGCTGCAACATGCGGAAGAAAGTCGAGTCGCAGAGCATCAGCTGTACGGTGATGGTCTTGTCGGAGGCGTCCTTCATGCCTATGCCGAAATTGAAGTGTCCCGGTACGGCGTTGCCCAGGCCGATCTTTTTCACTTCCGGGAGGGCCTTGAGCCTGTCGGCAAGCACTGAAGCCGATGCCGCATCCCGGAAAGAAGCATCCAGATAGTACAGATTGGAAGTCTGCGCATTCATAGGCCGTTCCATCATGTGCTTCATCTGTAGCTCCATCAGCAGCCCCATGGAGAGCAGGACCACGGCGAGGGCGCTTTGAATAACGATGAAAATCTTGCTGAACACCATCTTGCTCCGCACTCTGAACCCTCCCTTGACTGTATCGATCGGGCTGTATTGCGAGATGATTCTTGCAGGGATAAATCCCGCCAGGGCACCGAGTACCATGATGAGCAGCAGGTAGATGGCTATGCTGCCGGGGCTGAAAGTTATGGAGAGAGGGGAGAACAGGGCCGCATCCTCCCCGACGAGAAGCGAGTTCATCGCCGGTGTCAGAGCGACAGCAAGCAGCAGCCCGGCGATGCAGCAGCCGGCGGTGAACGCCACGGACTCAACTACGCTGGAGAGGAAAACTTTCCCTTTTCCGGCACCGAGCAGCCTGCGCACCGCCATCTCCTTGGCCCGCTTGCCGCAGAGCGCCGTGCTGAGGTTGATGTAGTTGAACACAGACGAGAGCAGCAGTGCCAGGGCCACAATCGTCAGCACTTCAAGCATCGATTTGCTGGTGTGTTTCAATATGTAAGCGTCATCAAGGAAATAAAGTTCATCAAGGCGATGAAGCTTTGGACGTATCCAATCGCTGGGGTAGTTCTTTTGGCACAGCGCAGCTGTCTTATCTTCGATCGTTTTTCTGTCCACGCCTTCCTTGGCCCGGAAAAGGGTCATGACATTTCCGATCACAGAGAATTTGCGTGATCCACGGTATACTGGATTCAGATTCTGTATGTTCAGCAGGATGTCGCAATAAGGGAATATGGAGTCCTTGAAATCCTCGAAGACACCGGATATCACATGTTCCTCCTCATCGAACAAGATGACCTTGCCGATGATGTCTTCCCCGGAGCCGGAGATGGTGTTGGCGAAAGTCCGGCTGACAAGTATGTTCCCTTTGCTCTCGAGAGCGTCGATGAGGGCTTTGTCCACACCGGTCGGGAACATCTCGAAGAATTCCCTGTCCACGCTGGCAGTGTGGACATTGTAGTGGTTGTCAGCCACCTGCGCCGTGCTTTCCTCCCAACGGTATCTGGTGGCCATCTCCACTTCAGGCACCTCGTTTTCCAGAGCTTCCTTGTCATCGAAGCTCAAGGCGACGAGATCCTCGGCGCTGAGGGAGTAGATCCTGTCGTAGTCTGGATTCCCATAAGCGATGCTGTACTGCTGCCAGACGTAGCTGCCGATCAGTATTGTGAAGCACAGGCTGACTGTGAGCCCGAAGGCTTCAATCAAGGTATAGAGCCTGTTGCGGCTCAGAAATTTGATGTAGGATTTCATTTTACTCTTTCTTTAATTCTGTGGCCGGGTTGGTACGGGCCGTGCGTATGCTCTGCCAGAGGACAGAGACTCCCGCTATGATGGCGGTTGCGAGTCCGGCCAAGGCGAATATCCACCAGTATAGACTTATATGATAACTGTAGTTCTGGAGCCAGCGGTTCATGAGGATCCAGCCTATTGGGACGGCGATGACGAATGCCACGCCCACGAGTTTCACAAATGACAGCACAAGCTGTATGAGCACTTTCTTGTACGATGCCCCGAAGACCTTTTTGAGCGATACGGTCTTTCTCTCCTGCTGCATGTAATACGAACTCATGGCCACCAGTCCGAGGGCGGAGATGAAGATGGAAAGGATGGAGAAAAGAAGCATGATGCTGCTTACCTGCCTTTCCTTGGCAAAATCCTCTTTAAGTATGTCTTCTGCCCAGTCCACATCGAACAGCTTGTCCGGGAACATCTCCGAGCAGATTGCCCTTGCTCTTTCCATTGCGGTCTTGTGGCTTCCGACTGTCTTGATGACGATGGTCCACGGCCAGTCTTTTCCCGAATAACCATCATCAAAACGTTTGAGCATCGCCGGCTTCTGTGCATTCAGAATGTTTCCTATACGGAAGTCATACCAGATGCCGCCTATGGCCATAGGTTCTCTGTCCTTGACATAGATAGCCTTGGCATCATCGTCCAGACCGGCTTCTCTCAGGGCTTCTTCGTTGAATGACCATGCGTCTGCGAGGTGGTTGTCCAGCTTCTCTCTCAAACCCAATATCTCGAAGTACGCTTTGTCTCCCTTGATCTGCTGGAGCGATATCCAGTCCCCGTTCTCGAGCTCCATCGTCTGGTTGTTGGTGAAAGACAGCGGATGTCCATCGCCGAGGCCAACCGAGCTGACAGATGGGTCTGATTGAAGTTTGTCAACAAGCGGCTTTACGGCATCGGCATTGCCGAATGCATTGTCGATGACCAGCTGATCGGAAATGTCATAGCCGAGTGGAGCATCGATAAGATGCTTTACCTGAAGCTGCATCGTCAGGGCAACGGTCAGCATGACCACCGACAGAACGCACTGCACTACGATTATCACCTTGCTGTAGAGGGTCTTTGTCTTGAGCTTGAGCGTGCCCCTGACAATCTCTATCGGCTTCACCCTTCTGGTCATAAGCGACGGTACAAGTCCGGAGATTATGCTGACAATCGCTGTGAATATCAAGCACACTCCGATGGTTTCCGGACTGAGCGAATTGAAGATTGAGATGTTGTATTCAAGCAGCCTGCTCATGGCAGGGGAAATGGTCTGGGCGAGCAGGGCAGCCACTATGGTCGATGCTCCGCAGATGACGAGGCTCTCCAACATGCTTGTCCGGAAAATCTCCCCTTTGCTTGCCCCGACGAGTCTGCGTGTCGCCATCTCCTTGGCTCTGAAGCCGGAGAGGGCGGTGGTCATGTTGACATAGTTGAGCACGGAGAAGAGCAGCAGGAGCAGACACATGGTGAGAAGGATCTCCACTATCGAGAGGTCTCCGCGCAGAAGGCTCCCTGTAGGGTCAGAAAGGCCGGAGGAGTGGAAATATATGTC
This sequence comes from uncultured Bacteroidales bacterium, assembly GCA_934702165.1. GTDB lineage: Bacteria > Bacteroidota > Bacteroidia > Bacteroidales > UBA932 > Cryptobacteroides. Next base: position 21,454 of record CAKUYG010000012.1, read on the forward strand.
TTTGAGCGGCACTACCTCCACGCTGTCCCATATCCCGGAGTTGCGGTAAGGCCAGAAAATCTCCTTGTAGTACTCCAAGATGTCATCCGTGCGGGAACGCAGATCCGTCCCCGGATAAGTCATCACGAAGCAGATTGAGCCCGCAGCATTGTTCATGGAAGAGTTGTTGGATCGGTTTTCCTTTTCCATCTGCTCACCTCTGACGATGATGTCGGTCGGCTTGATGACGGAGTTTTCAATGTCTTTGTATGTGCCGGCTACGGTCAGCTCTCGTCCGTAACGGAGAAAAACCTGCCCGAGCGGATCTGCGCCCGGGAAGTTGGCTTTCGCGAAACTTTCGCTGAGCAGAATCTTGTCTTCCCCGCTTTTCCACGCCTCCTTGTCAGCCTCTGATATCCGGAAACTGAACATGTCGAAGAACGAACTGTCGGCGTATGCTGTCGTGGCGTAGATTGTCTGCCCGTTGAGGCTGTATTCTTTGCTGCCTCCCTCCGAGTATGAGGCGGAGCGTTCGATCTCGGGGAATTTCTGCTTGAGATATCGGGGCATGTAGTAGGCGGAGGACAGATACGGGCCTCCACCCACGGCATATATCCGGTCACCGTTTTTCTGGAAAGAATCGGTGTTGAGCTGGCGGCTCACATAGATGCCGAGGAGCATCACGAAAGCGATCGAGATGCTGAACCCGATTATGTTGATCGCGCAGTAAAGCTTGTTGCGCTTAAGGAAGTTGAAAAAACTCTTCATTGCATTTTTTTGTCGCAAATGAGATTATCCACTTCCGTGCCTGAAAGTGTAACATGCTTATTGTTAATATTTTGCTTGTGAACTCTTGCGTCGGCTTATGTAAAGTTCTTTTACACTTGATGTAAAATTCCTTTACAAATGTTCCTGATGTGCCTTGACGGTGCGCAGAATCTCCGCGCGGCTGCTTTCCGTGTTGGCGGCTATCACCATTGAGGGGCCGTCAAGAGGAGGCAGACTGCCGTCGGGTCCGCAGACGGCACCGCCGGCTTCGAGCAGGATGAGTATCGCGGCGGCGTAGTCCCATGGTTGGAGCTGCCTCTCGAAGTACAGTTCCACCCTCCCGGCGGCAAGATCGCATATCTCCAGGGCCGCCGAGCCGAACCGCCGCACATCATTGCAGCGCATATAGATGTCGAATATCACATCGGAGCAGAACTTTGCCCACTCTTTGTGGTAGGTGCTCATCGCTGTGCAGAAGATGCCGTCCTCAAAAGGGCGTTCTGAAACTTTTATCGCCTTGCCGTTGAGGAAAGCGCCGCACCCTTTTTCGGCAGTGAAAAGTTCGCTTCTCCACGGGCTGTACACGACCCCGAGCTGAAGCACGCCTTTGCGGGCCAGGGCCACCGAGATGCAGCAGTCCTGAATGCCGCGCGAGAAATTGGCCGTGCCGTCTATCGGGTCGACAATCCACACATATTCTTCCCCAGTGTCCCGGAAATCTTCTTCCTCGCATAGGAAGCCGCTGCCGGGGAGGATCTCCGCGAGCTTGCCGGTGAGAAAATGCTGGACGGCGATGTCTGCGGAGGTGACGATATTCTCCAGCCCGTCCTTTTCCTTGATCTGGATGTGCGATATGTCCATCAGTGGAGCGGCCTGTCTGACGATGTCGATAACTTTTTCTAACATGTTGTTCCTGGGGGGTGCGCTTGGGGAACCCGCCGCGAATATATGCAGAATTTTCTTACCTTTGCCGGATATGCCTGCCTTTTTTGATGCAGACAGCTGATGCCTTATGTTTGAAAAAGAAGTCTATGTGGCGCGCCGCAGGGCGCTCGTGGACAAGCTCCGCGGCGAGAAGGGGATAGTTCTCTTCCTCGGCAATGTGGATGCTCCCGCACAGTATCGGGACAACTGCTACAAATGGCGCCAGGACAGCAACTGGCTTTATTTCTTCGGCATCGATGAGCCGCGTTTTGCCGCTACGATCGATTTGGAGAGTGGAAATGAGGTCATCTACGCCGATGATTTCAGCCTCGATGACATCATCTGGATGGGTCCTATGCCGTCTGTCAAATCGCTTGCCGAATCGGCCGGAGTCTATAAGACCGCCGCGTATGATGCCCTCTCGGGCGCATTGAAGGGCCGGAAAGTGCATTTTCTCCCGGCATCCAGATACTACAATGCCTCATATCTTTCCTCTCTGATGGGCCTTAGCCCGTCCGATGTGTTCTCCGCAGGCAAGAAAGGCTGTGCGGCAGCTTCGCAGGCACTGGTGAAGGCGGTGGTCTCGCTCCGCCTCGTCAAGGAGGAGAGGGAAATAGCGCTTATCGACCAGGCCTGCAACCTCGGTTATGAGATGCACACCACAGCACGGCGGGGGATCCGTCCGGGCCGTATAGAACAGGAGATTGTGGGGGAGATGGAAGGAGTCACCCTCGGCAAGGGCTGGGGAACCAGTTTCGCCACCATCCTCACCCAGCACGGGGAGATTTTCCATTGCCACAGTCATGAATGCATCATAGAGCCGGGAAAACTCATGGTGATCGACGCCGGTGCCGAGAGCAATGTCCATTACGCGTCGGACTTCACGCGCACCTATCCGACAGGGGGACGGTATACCGCAAAGCAGAGGGATATCTATAACACCGTACATGAG
>CAKUYG010000013.1 GCA_934702165.1 uncultured Bacteroidales bacterium
ATGAGGTGGCTCATCCCGTCTAACGCCGCTTCCATCGTATGCACATGTAACTGTACCGTCTGGTCTTTTCGGAGCCGGGCGGAAATTTTTTCGCGCTGTTCTTTCAGCGACGCCATCTCATTGGCAATACTCCCAAACCTTTCCGCGTTCTTCACCGCACTGTCAGGCTGTTGGAGCAGTATGTTAATACGAACACTAAATAAAACCTGTTAAGGATTGGTATCTCGCCAATTCTTTTCTTTATAAAGGACGGTGAGATACAGATTGGCAAATATGACCCTGGTTCTGGATGTTGTAAGTAATGTAGACTAGCGAGATCGTTGATCAGTATAGATCATTCGAAGCAGCTGTCATTGGATTGAGACAGGCAGCTGCGGCGTACAACGGAACAACGGAAAGTGCATTGCGACTTAACACTGCAGCAGAAGATGTTGCTCGAACGATGCAGAAAACGCAGTCCGTCGGTTACGGTGCTGGTCTATTAGAGAAAAGTTTTAAGACACAAGTAGGCGATATTGTACGTTACTATTCGGCTATGTTGTCTGGTATACGGGGCTTTCAGCTTGCTATTAGAGCCACAAAGAAGCTTGCCAATGAGGCTATTGCTATTGATGATTCTATGACGCAGCTTCGTATTGTTACCAACGAATCGGACGAAGTGTTCAAGCAATACGGGGATGACGTTGCAAAAACCGCACAAAAAATCGGGTCTTCCATTACAGACGTAGTCGATGCCACCACGGTATTCGCGCGACTCGGCTACTCCCTGGAAGATTCTTCGGTGCTTGCTGAACTTACCGCAATGTTGCAGCGCGTCGGTGACATCGGAGCAAGTGACGCGCAGGCCGCTCTGACGTCCATAATCAAGGCCTTTGATATCGACGTATCGGACATGGAGTCTGTAATGGACAAACTCGTTACCGTTGGTAATGGCTTCCCAATCTCTGTATCCGAAATTGCAACCGGTATGATGAACGCTTCCTCGGCGTTGGCTGCCGCAGGAAACAGCTTCGACAAATCCGTCGCTCTGCTCGCTGCTGCAAACACAACGTTGCAGGATGCAAACAAGGCCTCTACCGGTCTACGGACAATCACTGCGAGAATCAGGAAGACTGACAGCGAACTTAATGACCTTGGCGAAGCCATGACAGAATCCGCATACGAAGAACTTGTTGGCGCTCTTACCAAGTACAACGTCGCATTGCGTGATGCGAATGGCGAGTACAGAGACACTTACGATATCATGAGCGATATCGCCGCTGTCTGGAATAACATGAGTTCATCTGAACAGGCGGCGTTGGCAGAGCTTGCAGCTGGTAATAGACAGCAGACTGTATTCTATTCCATCATTAAGAATTTTGATGATGTAGCAGCCGCGTCACTTGAGGCCATGAGCGATGCCCCTGGCGCAATGAAAGACGCTTACACAGAATGGATGGACAGCGTTACCGCTCATATCGAAACATTCAAAGCAGCGTTTGAAGGTCTGGCGAGTGATGTCATGTCCAGTGACCTGATGAAGGGATTCGTCGACATCGGCACATGGATCATTAACGCAGCAGATGCCGTTGTAAGGTTGAATGGCAACCTTGGAACAACGGCAGCTACAGTTGGATCTATTATCGCAGTCATCAAATCCATCAAGAGCATATCTTAGCCCGATACGGGGTTACGCTTTTTGCGGAGGATAGCGCAGGTAAGAACATACCAAAATGGCGGTATGAACAAGCCTGTGAGCAAGATGCTCTATAAACAATCTTGACGAGTATATGCTGGGAAACTGGTTAAACCAATAGCGCTACAACGCAGCCGGAGACGGCAGACGTGAATGCAGCGAAAGCAATAAAAAGCTATTGGATGGCACATGGGAATACATACGCCTAAATGCCGTGCTCATTTGAGCAGATAGGATTTCATCAGCAGGACATAACCGTGGCAACACGCTTATATCCCCAGAGACTACCCATCGTCTGAGTTATTGCGGCCTTACAGCAATGGCTTATAAAGTATAGTCCAAGACTGTAGCAATACAGGACAGGAGTTCTCCCCTATTTATGTGATACGCTGATCCGGCGTTGGAGAGCAGGATAAATATCGTGTACGAACTTGGGCTTGCAAAATAAAGAAGAGGATGCGTTAACATCCTCTTCCATGTTAAAACAAACTGTCCCACACAGTCTTTGCGCAGAAGCAAATAAATGTGGTAACAACGCCAACAAAGACTTCTGCCGCAAGTGCGTCAATCGTCATGGCAGGCCTCCTTTCTGAATCAAAAGAATCTTTTCGATCCTCCATACAATCTACGGGATTCTAATGATAGTCAGGAGCGTTTTAACAGCCCTATTGTATATTACGCGCAACTATTTTGCAAGCCTAGGTTTTACAATAATTGCCGTTTACGGCTTCCACGTATATCCGCACTTACCACACCGATTCACAGTCTTATTACTCCCAATGAAACCGGTAAGGAGACTGTAGCCGCGGGATGTGGTGGTGACGGCAGTGGAGCCACAGCGGGGACAGCGGAGGGGTTCGTCCTTTGTAAATAGGAACGTCGATTTTACATTCGATCCGTCAGTAGCATCTTTGCAATCTATGCCGTTATGTGATTCTTCCAACCTTGCAGTACAACCAATCCCAGCAAGTTTAGAAACTATGGCTTGTCCATCAGTTTTACTAACCGAAGAAATGATAATCTTTGGAGGGTTATCTACGATTTCTTTTGCTTCCGCCAGCCCCTTCTTGGGGGTGGAAAGCTCTCGAACAAATCTGATAACCTGGAGCTTCTCCTCGCCTGGGTTTTCAAGAACAACATCAAATAGGCCTTTATCCGAACTACTTATTATGGATATTGGGCACCCGCAATTGGGGCATTTATCCGCATAAGTGGAAACGTCATGTCCACACTCCGTGCATTTTATGATTGCCATAGTAACACCCACCTTCAATATTTTTGTATAGGCATTGTATCACATCAAAGCCTATATTTCAATGTCTGCAGTCAAACTTGCTGGTGGGTTCGACGGAGATTTTCTTGCCCTCATTGGTTATGCACAAGCAACAAAGTCTGGCAATATCATCAAGTTCTTCTCCGAGATGGCGAAGGGCGCTAAATCGGCAGCGTCAAGTGTCGACTCTTCTGCGGGAGTAATCAAGAAAGCTCTTGCGGGAATCTCTGGTGGTGCTAAGGGTGCGTGGAATTCTATTGGGCTGTTCGGGAAAATCGGTATCGGCGTGGCGGCAGTAGCAACCGCTTATGGCGTTATATCAAAGATTGAACAGAACGCCCGTGAGAACCTTCAGACCTCTTTCGACAATGCAATGTCGACCGCTTCGGAACGTTCAAATGTATACGACCTCTATAAGGCATACGAGGCTGCAAACGAAGCATACGACGGAAGCATCAGCAGTAAAGAAGCCCTGGAGGCCGCAACGCTATCTCTAGCAGAAGCTCTCGGTATCGAGAAAGACGCTATTGATGGCGTTAAGGATAGCCTGCATGAGAAAACCGGTGAAGAGCTGAGTGCCGCGGTTGATGATGCTGAGCAAGCAGTTATTGCTGCTAATCAAAAAATCGCCGGAGCTGTTACTGGAGGATCAACCAGTTGGAGTACTGCCAAGAATAAGGGCTATATTAATCAGTTTGCACAATTTCTTATGGCCACAGACGACGAGGACTCCTATCAGTACAACTTAGATGTTGACGACTCTGCAGAGAAAGCGGAGCATCTGGTCAATGTTTACAATAAGATGCTTGAGCGTCGAAAGGAACTCGCTGATTCAAAGCAGTACGATACACGCGAATATAAAGCACTTGATAATGCAATCAATTATCTGAAGCCGGATATTGACGACTTGACTTCTGCGCAGAATCTGCTTAACGATGCTACCGAGACATACAACAACTTCCTAAATCCGTCATCTGGCGATGGCATTGCTGACGCAGAGACAAAGCGTGCCAATAGTCTGAAGACGGCATCTGAAAAGACGATTGCAGTAATCACCGATATTCAGAACGCTCAGAAAGCCCTCGCTTCCCAGGAATCCGGTAAGTCTATCTCCCCGAGTGATTTCACATCTGAGGAACTAAAAGGCTATGCCTCTGCTCTGGAATATGTGAACGGCGTGTATCAGTTGAATGCTGAAAAGGTCAGAGCGATCGCTGAAGAAAACGCAAATGCGCAGATCGAAATCAACGATACAAATAAGGCTCTCGCACAGCAAAAGTACCTTGAGAACGCAAAGCAAATCGAAAAGTATCGCAAGGAGCTTGAGGCTGCAAAAGCTTCTGGGGACGATTCCGTTGAAACCATTGAGTCTAATATCAAATCGCTTCTAAAAGAAAATTCTGCTCTGAAATTAGAATGCGATCAGTACGATCTAATGAGTTCAGCGTTGGTAGAAGCTACAGGTGCATACCAAAACTGGCTCAACGCTAAGAGTGCCGATGATTCCAGCGATATGTTTGATGGCGCTCTTGAAGCACTGAAGCGGATCAATGACGTGCTGAACAACTCTGACTCCGACCTATTTGGGCAAATCGGTATCGACAGTTACAAGGCTGCAGTTGACTTTGTTATCCCTGATACGATTGACAAGGAAGACAGCGCTGCTGTGGACAGCTATCTACAAAGCATCAGTGATATGTTTACCTATGACAGCAGCGGTAACAAAAAGGGATTGAATATTGACAACTTTATCGAAAAGGCTCTGTCGCCGAATGGAGATATAGCGCCTCTGCTGGAAAAAGTTGGAGATGACTATCGAATCGTCGGCGGCAAAACCATGCAGGACTTTGCTGACGGATTAGGACTGTCCCTGCCACTTGTCGAAGCAATGTTTGAAGAGCTTGGGAAATATGGTGCCAAGTTCGATTGGTCTGACGAGGCCTCCAAAACAATCGGCGATCTTGCTGTTCAGGCTAATGAGTCAGCGGAAGCGCTCAAGAATCTTGACCAGTATAAAGACATAAAGATCGTCATGGATGTTTCTGAGTTCGACGATCCTAAAAAAGCTTGTGATTCACTTAAAGCAACAATCGAGCAAATGCATGAAATGCAAGTCGGATTAAGCGTTGACGACGCTGCGTTCCAACATGCAAATGATGTTATTGCATATTGTGTTGCGCAGAAACAGCTTCTATCTGTTCCGGATGTAATGTCTGTTGATGTAAGCAAGGTAACTTCTGATATTGCCCCTCTTCTAGACCTCATGCAGCAGTTCCAGAATGCGAAAAATAATCTGGAGATGAAGGTTGAGACAAAGGCAGACACTACAGATGCGCAAGCCGAAGTTGATGCACTGGTCACGAAGATTCAGTCACAAGACCCGGAGATTCTGGCCAAGGTTGGACTTGATCCTACAAGTGAAGATGCTATTCAAACATATATCACTAACCTTGATGCTGAGGCTATCGTGAGTTTTGGCGTTGACTCATCACTCGTAACTGCCTTTGAGAAATCTAGCCATACCGCAAAGGGTACTGTAAACTGGTATGACAATACCACTAATTTGAGCAAGTCATTTAGACGGATTGGGTACGTGTATTGGCAGGATGCAAATAGTCCATCAAGCCCCCGCGGCGGTGGTGGCGGTCATTTTGTAAATGGCTCCGCAAATGCGTATGGTTCCGTCAGAGTCGGTACTGCGAAGCTGCAAGGTGATTGGCGTGCTCACGCCGGACGATCCCTTGTAGGAGAGCTGGGACGTGAAATCATTGTGGACCCAAACACCGGCAGATGGTACACCGTCGGCGATAAAGGTGCTGAGTTCGTCAATGTCCCAGAAGGCGCTATCATTTTCAACCATAAACAGAGCGACGCTCTGTTGGAAAATGGCCGCGTCACCGGGCGCGGACAGTCTTATGTATCCGGCAGTGCTTTTGTTACAGGGTATATTCCATCCGGCATTAAGTACAATGGCAGCAGCTCCAGCGGACGCAACCCCGGTTACAGCAATCCCTCCGGCGGCGCAAGCTCCTCTGTCGATAACAACTACGACAAGGAACTGGAAACCTTTGACTGGATTGAAGTAGCTATCGACCGAATCGGGCGTGTTATTGAGCGGCTCGGGAAGGTTGCGGATAGTGTATTCAAGTCTTTGAAGGCAAGGATGACCGCCGCCACAGACGAGATCTCTATGGTAACGCAGGAGATTGACTTGCAGCAGCGGGCTTATGACAAGTATCTCAGTGCCGCTGAATCTGTCAGCCTGTCCTCTGATCTGAAAGAACTCGTGCGAAATGGCGCTATCGATATCTCTCAGTATGATGAAGATACGACAAAGCTCATCAACGACTATAAAGATCTTTACGACAAGGCTCTGGATTGTTCCGCCGCCATTGACGATCTACATGAGTCCCTGGCGCAGCTCTATAAAGATAAGTTCGACACGATCCAGGAGAGTTACAGCAACAAGCTGACACTCATGCAGAAGGCATCGGATGCTTTGTCGAAGAAAATCGACAAGCTGGAAGAGCAGGGCTACATGCAGAATGCGAACTACTATGCTCAGATGCAGGACATCGAACGGCAAAATATCCAGACGCTTAATAAAGAACTTACCGATCTGAACCGCGCCTTCAACGATGCCATGGCCTCTGGAGAGATTGAAGAGGGCAGCGACGCCTGGTATGAGATGAAGATCAACATCGAGGATACCAAGGCAGCTATTGATGACGCAGAGCTTTCAATCATCAAGTACGCAAACGCTATCCGTCAAATCAGTTGGGACTACTTTGATTACGCTCAGGAGCGTGTCTCTCAGATCACATCCGAAGCAGACTTCCTACTAAGTCTGCTCGACGGCAGGGATATGTACGACGAGAACGGTAATCTGTCTGGTGCCGGTACTTCTTCTATGGGACTCCGTGCTGAAAAATACGGGGTGTACATGGCTCAAGCTGACAAATACGCAGACGAGATCAAGAAGCTCAACAAGAAACTCGCGTCCGATCCAAACAACAAGAATCTTATCGAACGCCGGGACGATCTGCTCGCCTCTCAGCGTGACTCCATTCTCGCCGCAAAGCAGGAGAAGGAGGCCATGATCGATCTTGCCACGAACGGGATTCAGGTTGAGCTGGACGCCATTCGGGAGCTAATCGATGCATACACAGAATCTCTGGACAGCGCGAAGGATCTGTACGACTATCAAAAGAAGATTGCGGAAAAGACTGCAAATATCTCTGCGTTGGAGAAGCAGCTGGCCGCGTATCAGAATGACATGTCCGAAGAGACTCGCTCAAAGATTCAGAAAATTCAGCTCGAGCTAAAAGACGCCAAGGACGATCTGAAAGATACTGAGTACGATCGCTTTGTCAGTGACGCAAAGGATGCGCTTGACTCCATGTATGATGAATACGAGGATCTGCTGAACAGCCGCTTTGATGACGTAGATGCTTTGTTCGAGAAGTTGATCGATACCGTAAACGAGAACTACACAGATATCAATGACTACATTTCTAAAGCTGCCGGCTCTGTCGGCTACACCATCACTGAGGCGACCAGTTCACTCTGGGCAAATGGCGGCGGCGCAAATGGACTTGTATCTGTGTATGGAACAGATATCTCCACGAAGCTCACGTCCGTCGGGTTGACTGTCGAGAATATCTTCTCCGTTCTCGAAGGGATCGCAAGAGCAAATGGCGTATCGTTCGGCAGCATTAAGTCCTACAAATCAGGCGGACTGATCGATTATACCGGCATTGCAAACGTGCATGGCTCTGAGAGCAAACCGGAAACGGTGCTGAACGCGGACGACACAAAGAATTTCATCATGCTTCGAGACGCCATGCGAAGCGGCGCTCTTAAGTCTATGCTCGGTTCCGTTCGTATCGGGAGCGAGCTTGGTAAGGTTGGTGCTGTTGACGCGGTGGCAATCAGCAAAACCGGAGGCGACGACGGTTATACCGTCGGCTCAATCAGCGTCTCCATTCCGATTGCACATGTCAATGACTACAACGATTTTGTGAATCAGCTGCGGGACGACAAACAGTTTGAACAGCTTATTCAGGACGTGACCATTGGCAGAATCGCGGGCAAAAACAGCCTGAGCAAGAACAGGCATAAGTGGTAATACTTGCGTGGGAGGGACGTTACTGTCCCTCCCTTTTAGTATATGGAGGGAATATGAGGAACGAACGGAAATTTGAATATCAGGCAAGAAAAATCAAGCAGCTCGAAGACGACCTGAAACAGGCAAAATCATCGGCTGCTGCTTTGGAAAGTGAAAACAAATCTATTCAACGTAAGTATGACGCCGCATTAGAGGCAATAAAACGTATAAACGCAGAACATCAATCCTATGTCAACTCCCACGCCAAGACTATGGCAGAGACAATTGACGCAAGGAAAACATATGAGACTCTGATTGCAGAGTGTTTAGCAGTCAAGAGCGAATACCAAAAGCAAATTACGAAACTAATTGGTGACGCCAAAAGGGCAGGTCGCCATTCAAATAAACAGTAAAGGAGTGCTGACATGAGGACATTGGATTTCTGGTACGACGAGCAGTGCTTAAGCGATTACAACTTCGTTGTATGCGACTTCTCCGCCGGCTCCGGCATTTCAGAGGTAAGCGCGGGATCGACGATTACATTCGTAAAGGTATCCCGGAACGGTGGAGCAAAGCACAGTCTGACGAATACGAAATACAATGACTGTCTGTCTGCCACATTTGACATCTGCAAGAATCCAGATATCTTCCACGACGAGGATATGGAGATTACTTCTGATGAGTTCCGGGACATTATGCGGTGGCTGAACCGGAAAGAGTACCTTCCCTTCCACTTTATCAGCGACGACGGCACCGTTGATGATATCGAAACCTGCTGGCATAATGCCAGTTTCAACCTATCGAAGCTCATGCTGGACGAGCGTACCTACGGAATCCGGCTAAAGCTGGAGACAAATATGCCGTATGGCTACGGCGCAGAGAAGGTTTTCTCATGGAGCGCTGCCAGCAACAATCTTTCAAACGTTATCATGGATACGTCCGACGAGATCGGCTATATCTATCCTACCATTATCGTGACATGCAGACAGGACTGTACCCTCACCATTACCAATGAGTCCGAGGGATGCTCCTCTGTCATTAAGAACTGTAAAGCCGGAGAGAAAATCACCATGTACGGCGACACAAACATCATTGCTTCTTCCAACCCCGGTCATGACATCTGCAATGATTTCAATTACGACTTCTTCCGAATTGGGAACAGCGCTACCCGGATGGAGAATGTAATTATCGCGTCACACCCATGTGACATTGTCTTGAAATATCATCCAATCATTAAGTATGCACAACTATAACTGCTGGAAGGAGGTGGGTTAAATGGCTGTGCGAATTTTGTTTGACGAAGCCCACAATCCTATTCAGCCTACGATTGTGCTTACCACAAGAAGCGGCAGGAAACTGGGACGTATCCCCGCTGTGAACGTAGCCTTTAAGGACAGGATGAATGACGGATACGAAATGTCCTTCAAAGTTTATCAGGCAGACTGCAAAAACAGCTGGGATAGAATCACCGACTTTAAGCTCGTGTGGGTCAAGGAATGGAACAGATTTTTTGAAATTGAAGTAGAGACCTCTGATAGCGGCGACATCGTAAAAAATGTAACAGCTACTTCTCTTGGTAAGGCTGAACTATCTCAAATCAATCTATACGACAAGGAAATCAATACGGAAGACGATATTGCCAGAGAAGATTATGCGCCGACAGTTTTCTACAATCCCGATGACAAGAGCACCTCACTGCTGGACAGAATATTGGAAAAGGCTCCACACTACCATGTTGGCCATGTTGATGACAGTCTAAAAGGTATTCAGCGTACATTCTCGTTTAATGGCAAATCCATCGATGACGCTTTCAAAGAAGTAAGCGAGGAGATTGAATGTCTGATTACCGCCGACTGCTTCGTCGGCGAAGACGGCAGCATTGTCCGCGAGATAAATGCCTATGATCTGAAGGCTCATTGTCTCGAGTGCGGAAGGCGCGGAGACTTCACTGATGCCTGTGACAGCTGCGGCAGCACCAACGTCATGGCCGGATACGGTCATGATACTTCTATTTTCGTATCTACTGAGAATCTGGCCGACAATATCAAGTACTCTACGGACAATGGTTCTGTAAAGAACTGCTTTAAGCTGGAAGCCGGAGACGATTTGATGACCGCTGCTGTTGTCAGCTGTAATCCAAACGGAAGCGCCTACATCTGGCACATTACAGATGATGTGAAAGAAGATATGTCCGACGGGCTGGTGAAAAAGTTGAACGACTATGACCAACTGTACACCTATTACCATGGAGAACATACTGTTACGATCCCAGACGCCCTGCTTAACAGCTACAATGCTTTGATTGAAAAATACAGCGTCTTTACATCCGATTATAAGAAGGCTGTCAAGAGCATTGTCGGCTATCCGGAACTGATGGAGCGATACTTCGACACGATCGATTTTGGAATCTACCTGACCAGTAAGCTCATGCCCGCCCCCGAAATGATTGAAACATCTGCCGCGGATCAGATTCGGATTATCCGGGACTCACTTCTCTCACCCGTTTCAGTAAAAAATATCGAGACATGCTCTGCTTCTACTGCTGAGAGCGCTGTGCTCGGAATGGCAAAAGCAGTTGCGGATAGTCGATACCAAATCAGGATTTCAGAATCGGCATATGCTGACAAAACATGGAGCGGCATTATCCAAGTCACGAACACTTCCAACGAGGAGGATACCGCTACCTCTGCTCGCCTATCCTGTAAAGTGAACGACGACTATGCTGGATATGTAAAGCAGAAAATTCTGAAAACGATGAAGCGCTCCACAGACGACGCTACCAGCATCGACGCTATGTTCAAACTGTCTGATGAAAAGTTTGCAACGGAGCTTCGGAAGTACTGCCTGTCCAGACTGAATGCATTCCATGATATCTGCCAGAGCTGTGTTGACATTTTGATCGAACACGGAATCTCCGACAACTCCAAGTGGGCATATAAAGACGACGACCTCTATCAGAGCCTTTACCTGCCATACTATAACAAACTCCAGCTGCTTGAGACCGAAATTCAATTACGTGAGCAGGAGATTGCCATTGTTACAGGCTCTTATAATACCAATGGGAATCTGATAGCGGATGGTATGAAGTCCTTCCTACAGTCTGAAAAGGATACGATTCAAAAGAATCTGAATTTCGATGACTATCTTGGTGAGGAATACTTGCTGGAATTTGCCGCTTATCGCAGGGAAGACACCTACCAGAACAGCAACTATATCTCTGACGGGTTAAACAATGCAGAACTGTTTGACATGGCTCAGCGTTTTATTAAAGTTGCACAGTCCGAAATTGTAAAATCTGCAACGCTGCAGCATTCTATCACAGCGACGCTCAAGAATCTTTTAGCTATGAAAGAGTTTGCAGCAATCGTCAACTACTTTGAAATTGGTAATTGGATTCGGGTTCGGATTGACAAGAAATTGTTTAAGCTGCGACTCGTTCAGTATGAAATTGATTTTGACAATTTCGATAATATTAGTGTGGACTTTTCTGATGTTATTGTTTCCGGTGGTGTTGTTAGTGATGTAGAAAGCATTATCAGCAAAGCTTCATCTATGGCTACCTCCTACGACTATGTTGCGCGTCAGGCAAAGCAGGGCAGCAAGGGTACCACCCAGCTATCCGATTGGGTGAACAGGGGATTAGATTTGACGAAGCTGCGAATTATTGACAGCGCAGAAAATCAGAACATCTCATGGGATAGTCACGGCCTGCTCTGTAAAGAATACTTGCCCATCCTTGGTCGGTACGACGATAAACAGCTGAAGCTTATCAGCCGCGGGCTGTATCTGACTGACGACAACTGGAAAACTTCTAAGGCTGGTATTGGCGACTTTACTTTTTGGAATCCGAAAACTGGCAAGATGGAGGAGTCATATGGCGTCATTGCTGACGTAATCGTCGGCAATATTATTTTGTCTGAAGAAGTTGGTATCTACAATCAGCGCAACAGCATTACCATGGACGAAAGCGGTCTCACAATCACAGCCTTCAAAGAGGAAGACAAGCCATCCGTCGTTTTCAATGTACGTAAGAAAGTTGTTGATGCGGACGGCAACGAGCAATTCTACGACGAGTTATATCTGGATGACGACGGGAATCTTGTTATTAACGGCAGTGTGCGGATAAACTCACAGGTAAATCCCGGTTCAACTGGAACTTTGGATGACCTGAGTAAGGACATCAGCACCATTCAGAATCGTATCGACGGATTTAATGGTCTCTTCTTCTACATCCGCTACTCAGAAAATTCTGACGGAAGCGATATGACTGAGATTCCAAATGAGAAATCAAACTATATGGGAATCTGCAGTACAAACGAAAGTACTGCGCCTACCGACCCATCAAGGTATACATGGGCAAGAACTAAAGGTGAACGTGGTTCCCAAGGTATCGCAGGAACAAGCAGTCATCTCCATATCCGCTACTCCAACGACGGTGAGACCTTTACGGGAAACGGTGGACTCGATATCGGCGACTGGATCGGTACTTGCGTATCTGAATCTGAGACAGCGCCGGAAGAATTCGCCTCTTATAAGTGGTCAAAGCTCAACGGTACGGACGGAATCAATACCGCATATGTCATGCTATATAAGCGGTATGAAGTAGCGCCACCGAGAATCAGCTCTGATTTGCAGTATTCTTTCGAGACCGGCGAGATAAGCGGAACATTGGAGGGATGGTCTCAGAATATCCCTGCGTCAGATGGCCGCCCCTGCTATGTCATTCACGCAATGGCCGCCTCTCAGCAGCTCACCGACACAATCGCCGCAAGCGAATGGACTGAACCGACAAAAATTGTTGAAGATGGTCTACCCGGAGCAAACGGATATAGCACCGCCACAGTGTACCTGTATAAGCGTTCTGCAAACGCAGTCACCATCGACTGGACAGATACGCTGACCTACTCATTCAGTCTTAAAAAGCTGACGGCGATACCGAGCGGGTGGGCAGCATCTGTCCCGGATGGGGATCTTCCGCTGTATGTTACAGCAGCAACCGTTGCCTCTACAACGGCTACTGATACAGTGGCACCAGAGGAATGGTCGGAACCTGTCTTACTCTCCAGAAACGGAACGGACGGTCTGAACTCTGCAACGGTATTTCTATATAAGAGGAGCGCATCCATACCGGACAAACCAGGTAAGGACGTGACCTATACATTCGCTACCGGAACCCTGTCTGAAACAGACGGCTGGTCTATGGACGTCCCTGCCGGAATAGACCCATGCTATGTTGTTCACGCCACTGCTGTGTCAAGCTCTGCCACGGATATTATCAACGGTGGTGAATGGAGTGAACCTGTTGTATTCGTTCAAAACGGCAATGACGGTACGAACGGCCACAACACAGCATCCGTGTACCTTTATAAACGCTCCAAGACAGCAGTCGCTGTTGACTGGACGGACACGCTGACATATGTATTCTCTTCTAAGTCTTTGGTGAGCGTACCTGCCGGATGGTCGCAGACGATCCCCGTTGGCAGCGACCCTATCTATGTGACAATGGCTGGTGCATATAGCGATACGAATACGGATGATATTGCTGTTAATGAATGGTGCGAGCCTGTCATTCTTGCTCAAAATGGTATAGATGGCGAAAAGGGAGCTGACGGCGTTAGCTCTCATTTTTATATCCGTTACTCCGAAAACTCTGATGGAAGTAACATGACGGCCATACCAACAGATACAACATACTACATCGGCGTTTGTAGTACAGATTCTGCAACCGCGCCTACGGATGTGTCTCAGTATGAATGGTCAAAGTTCCGTGGGAATGATGGTATACCAGGAGCAACCGGTGCGGATGGCAGGACGCAATATCTGCATATTAAATACTCCGATGACGGCGAGACCTTTACTGGAAACGACGGAGAGGATCTTGGTGACTATATTGGAACGCTTGTTGACTTTAATCAGGAAGACTCCATGGATTTCAATGCGTACAAATGGAAGTTGTTCTCAGAAGATTTAAGTGCCGATCTCGAAGAAATTCGCGAGCGGATTGACCAAAGCGCAGACGCAATCTATGAGGATATTGCGAATAAGGAAAGTGAAATCTATGGTAGAATCAACAACGACACATCTGACATTCGCAGCTCTATTACAAGTCAGGTAAACGGAGTTCAGGAAACAATCAAAAAGAACTATGATGAAGTCATCAGCGAATCCAGATCAATCCTGGAATCTTATAAGGCTGAGCTTGGGCAGTATATGTCTTTCGGCGACAGTGGCCTTATTATGGGTGCTTCTGCGAGTTCTTTCAAAACCGTTATTGACAATGAAGGAATGTATTTCAAAGAAGGGGACGCAATCGTCTCTTACGTCAAAAACAATCAGCTGCACATCCCAAATGCTGTTATCGAAAGCACAATGATGCTTGGTAAATTCTTCTTCTCGCCGAGAAGCGATGGTGGCGTGTCGCTTGTGTGGCAGGAATAGGAGGAATAAATGGCTAGTTGTAATCTATCCTACAGCGGTTCCACCGGTGTCTTAGAAGCTTCCGCCAGCGTATCCGAAGTAACCAGAACGGGTACGCGGAGAAGGATTCGTCTGTTCGTCTTCGTAAAGCCTATTGATTACAGCGGCGGCAGACAGTTCGGATTCAGCGCCAATCTTAATGGTTCAGAGTCATACTCGAACGGGGCTACAATAGATGGCAGCGGGTACACAATTTTCAATGACGAGTTCTACGTCGATCTTCCATATGGCTCATCGTCCGCGTCCATCAGCTTTAGCTTCAGTGCGACCGTTGTATCGCCAAGCTCTGGCAATAAAACGATTAACGGCACTATTTCAAAAATCAACGGGCTGACAGTTGAAGAGAGTAGTACTGCTATTTCCGGTGCCAGTAGCACCCAGTTCGGCTCGGTATGTAATGTAACATGGAAGCCATCTTCCTCATCTTTGTATTACAAGCTGCGATTTTCACTTGGCTCATGGTCTTATACGACAGATGCAATCCATCCAGGTTCAACCTCATTGTACACATACACCGGGTATACAATACCACTCGATGCGGCAAACCAAATTCCAAATGCCGAATCTGCCACAATGACAGTTACCTTATACACATACAGCAACAGCGCGTGTACGTCACAAGTCGGCGCCACGTCATCACTCAGCTTTACGGTAACGCTTCCTAATGATGTGAAGCCGTCTTTATCCTCCTGTCTGGCCTCGATTGATAACAGCGCAAACGCAGTTGTCGCTGGTTGGGGTATTGCCGTTGCAGGCTTTACCAGTCTGAATATCACAGCAAATGCATCTGGTGCATACGGTTCTACAATCTCGAGATTTGTTATTGAGGGAACATACACCGAAACAATCAGCTCTGCTACTCTGAACTATACGGGAGCCGTTATTCAGTCCTCCGGGGAAAAGGCTGTCACAATAACCTGTATTGATAGCAGAGGCCGCCGCTCTGATTCTGTCAGCACCAACAGTATCACGTTCTCTGCATATTCGGCTCCAACCATATCTTCATTTACCGCCGAACGTGGAAAGAGTAACGGTGTAGCTACAGGAGCAGTTACTCTCAAGGCTATTTTTAATTACGACAGCGTTGGCGGGAGGAATACTGCTTCCGCGCTTTTGCATTGCAAGCAGTCAGGAAGCGATGCGTGGAACGGTGGCTGGTCAATAAGCAGCAATGTTGCCTACACGCCAGACATCACTTTAACAGACGACCACTCGTACACGTTCAGAATCGTCGTAACAGATGCTGTTGGAAACTCAGTAGAAAAGACCGTGTTCGTTTCGACAGCCGCAGTCCTACTGGATTTCAAGGAGGGCGGCGACGGACTCGGAGTTGGTAAGATATGCGAGAACCCCGGAATGGAAGTCAACATGGACGCAGTCTTTTACAAGACTGTAAAAATTGGCGAACTGACACTGGAAGAATTTATTCAGTCCATCATGAAAATCCTTCCGTCGTCCATGTATGGCACAAGTACGCCATCAAGTGGAGTAGAAGGCCAGATCTTCTTCAAAAAAATGTGAGTGAGGTAGTCGTATGGCTAGTGGAAGATTTTATCTGAATGTACCATACAACGATAAAAGTTCAAACTGTGTTGAAGCATATGTAGATTGGAGCAGCACGTTAAAGTCTGGTACCACACACACGGTGACGATGGCGCTATACGCAAAGCGAACAGACTACTCCGGCGCGACCACCATTCAATACTCTGCCCCATCCTGGACACGTACATACACAAATTCGAGCCTCGTTTTTAGCGGAGGTTCGAATATCCACATCTGTACTGTACAGACGACCGTGTCATCGGATTCGTCCGGTGTTGCCACCTTTAGCGATGCAACGTTCTATGCTGGTTTCTACAGCTCGTCCTACGGCACAAGGCGAATGTCCGGAACAATTACGTCACTGCAGCTGGATCAGCCAAAGATGTCCGTGTCGATCCGGAATAGCTACAGCGACGGAATATCATGTTCTGTTAACAACTCGTCGCCCGCTGTTGGCACGCAAATTACATTCACAATAAAAATTATCAACGCCGCAAAATATTCTGGATATAACCTGTCCGTGACAGGTGCGACGCTTGTGTCCGGAACCACGTACAAGGTTACTGGGAATGTCATCGCTACCATAACAGGCACATTGAAAGGCTACACATTATCTATCAGTCAAACGGCCGGCATTTCGGTAACAGTAAAAAGCGGAAGCACGACATACGGCAATGGCAGCTCAGTCCCATATGGAACAGACCTGAGTATTTCTGTATCAGTCGGTAGCGGATACGATTTTGTAAGCTTCACGGTGAATGGAGATTCCTATGCAGTCACGGATACCGTTGACATTAGCGTTGCCGAAAATGTTACGGTTGTTGCCGTCGCAAGGCAGTCCGGCGTTGTGTATATCCGGGACGGCAGTGGTGCCTTCAATAAGTATCAAGTCTACATCTATTCAAATGGCTGGGCGCTCTATAAGCCGATGTTGTACACTGGTGGCGCTTGGAATACATGCAGTTAGGAGAAAAGGAATTATGGGAAATACAATGAAACCAATCACGGTTGCTCGGCAGGAGCTGATCACAGAGATGCGGGAGCTGATCAATAGCTGCCCCCTCCCCTACTTCGTCATTGAATCTGTCCTGAAGGATTTTTACGCAGACGTAAAAGTTCTGTCGCAGCAGCAATTAGAGGCGGATATGGAACGCTATAAGAGCGCTCAGAAAAAAGGTGATGCCTGATGGCTTATCTGTCGAGAGAAAAATACGAGAAACAGCTTGCGGCAATCCGGATAGAAAACGCAAGCACCGCACGAAAGCGTAATCTGAAAAAGGAGCGCTCAAAATATCGCCGCAAAATGAAACTACCGTCCACGAGCAAATTGCTCTTATGGACGGCTGTTTTATTATGTGTGGAAATTATCGGGTTCTGTGAATTTGCGTTTGCAGTGACCCATGACACCAGTTTCTTATATGTGCTGGCTGGTGTTCCAACTACACTCGTACCAACTATCCTGGGCTATTACCACAAGTCAAAGTGCGAGAATACAGTTGGTGGAATTGTGTACGAAACCGCAACATCTAACGTCGAAACAGGCGGCTGCGAAGAAGCCGTCGGATAAGGAGTAAGTATGAATATTTTAGACGGTATCAAGAATTTTCTGATGTTCGTGAACAATCACTGGACTGAAATCATTGTCATTGCAGGAATTCTGCTGGCGGTCGGAAAAAAAGTTGTCGCTTATCTGAGTATGTCCGATGACGAGAAAATTACGATTGCAAAGAAGCAGCTGAGCGAAACCATGCTGAAGCTGGTAACTCAGGCAGAGAAGGACTACAACGCATGGGTGAAGGCCGGAGCCGTGAAGCGTTCCGAGGTAATTGATACTATTTTCCAGAAGTATCCCATTCTGAATCGCGTGACAGATCAGGATGCTCTGATTGCTGAAATCGACAATATGATTGACAGCGCTCTAGTTGAGATGAGGGAAATTCTGAGCAAGAATCTGGAGCGACTGGCTTAACGATGGGCGGATTCTTCCGCCCAATTTTCATTAAGGTGGTGACAAATATGTCTCTAGTCGGAGCAACGAACGCAGAGAAAATATGGAACTACTGCAAATCCAAGGGTATGAACGATTACGGCTGTGCTGGTGTGCTGTCAAGTCTGGATTGCGAATCGGCATTGAGACCGGGAAATTTGGAGGACACCTATGAGCGAACGTCCGGGTATACGGACGAGTCATATACAGTAGCCGTAGATAACGGAAGCTATACAAAATTCGTTACAGACGGATTCGGATACGGTTTGGCGCAGTGGACTTGGTGGACTCGAAAGCAGGGGCTTCTCTCATTTGCAAAGGAACGCGGCGTGTCTATCTCCGACATGGAGATGCAGCTCGACTACCTGTATAAGGAACTATCCGAGAGTTTCACCTCTGTGCTGAATACGCTGAAGACGGCCAGCTCAGTTCTGGAAGCTTCGAATGCAATGCTTCTGAAATACGAATGCCCGTTGAACGCAGGTGCCTCCGTACAGAGCCTACGAGCCTCCTACGCACAGCACTACTACGACAGATTTGCGAAGAACACAGAGGTGAAAAAGAATATGGGTTACATAACTGCAAATAAAAAATCAAACCAGAAACTGTCCGAGCATTTCAGTTCCGACGAATTTGATTGCCACGGGACTGGGTGTTGTACCACTACGATTATAAACGAGAAGCTCGTTGAGTACCTTGAAAAGATCAGAACGCATTTTGGAAAGCCAGTCACAATTACCAGCGGATACCGCTGCGTCGTACATAACAGGAATGTTGGTGGTGCGACCGGATCACGTCACAGCAAAGGTGACGCCGCCGATATTGTGATCCAAGGCATTGCGCCAAGGACAGTAGCGCAATATGCCGAATCCATTGGAATTCTAGGTATCGGTTTGTACGAAACATCCTCGGATGGGCACTTTGTTCACATTGACACACGGGACTACAAATCATTTTGGTATGGACAAGCCTGCGCTGGTCGCAGCACATTTGGCGCATATACAGGTTCTACTGGAAACGCCAGTTCGAGTAACCCGTCCACCACAGTTTCTGATAATTACATTCTCGCTAGTGGCAGTTCCGGAAGCAAGGTTAAGACATTGCAGGAGAACCTGATTGCTCTTGGCTATAGCTGCGGCAACTATGGTGCTGACGGAAGCTACGGTAATGCTACCGTTGCGGCTGTTAAGAAGTTTCAGAGCAGCAACGGACTGAACGCAGACGGTATTGCCGGATATCTGACGCTGACCGCTATCACAAAAGCTTTGCAAAATAAGAACAGTTCCGGTAACGCCTCTGGCAGCGCCGTGAGAGTGACTGCTTCTGTATTGAACATTCGTAAGGGTGCTGGTACAAACTACCCTGTTGTAGGATCTATCAGAGATAAAGGTACATATACAATCGTTTCAGAATCGTCCGGCGCTGGTGCTGCCAAGTGGGGTAAGCTCGCAGATGGCCGTGGCTGGATCTCACTGGATTATTGTATGAAATCGTGATTTCAAAACTAAAAACACACCAGGAGGTGAAGAAATGGACGCTGAAACGATTTTAAGTTGGTTGTCCGACCTATCCATCGGTACCATTATCGCGGTTGTTTCTGCGGTTGGTATCGTCGGAGTAGGGGTGTGGAAGATTATTTCGATGATTATCCACCTGTACAATAGTTACACCGAAGTCAGAGAGGAGCGAGACCAGTTGAAGCAGAAAGTCGAAGACCACGGCCAAGAGATTGACGACCTCAAAGGCCAGTTTGCAGGTGCGATCAAAGGAATCACGCAGCAGCTTTCTGAAATCAAGTCTGCTCTTGATGAGCAGCGCGAGACCAAAATTAAGGAACTGCGTCACCAAATTACTGTTGCTGCTGAAACCGCATTGGCAAATACGACTATGACTGTACGTGAATGGACATCGCTGCATGAAATGGTAGACGAGTATGTAAACAAGTACCACCAGAACTGGTACGTCAAACCGCTGATTGCAAAGGTCGATCGTGATGTTCATGTTATTGGCCGACTTGATGAACACGGCAACGATATTGTCGAGTGACCAATACAGACAGGAGTGAAGAAATGGAAGTCTTTATTAGTGTAGTTGGTCAAAAAATGAGAATCGCTACAAACTGCAGAACATTTGTGGACGGCAGTATGAATTTCATTAAATTCAAATTTATTCTATCGGACGCTTGGAGCAGCCTCGAAAAGAAGGCACAGTTCGTTCAGGATGGCGTGGCATACAATCGTGAACTCGACGGAAACAACAGCGTGTACCTCCCCTCAGAGATACACGACGGATCATTTGAGTTGATTCTGCACGGAGCTGCCGGACTTACGTCCGCCGTAACTGACAGTTTGACTTTGACCATAAAGAAATCAAATTACCGCGATGACGGCAAAGACAGTGATTATGTATTTGCAACCGTCGAAGAAATGAAGCGGTACCTGAACATTTAATTAGGAGGAGGGATTGCATGTATAACGCAGTAAAAAACGGCAACGTGTACGACTATAACTACAAGAAATTTATATGTGATACCGTCAGCGACATGAACGCTATTGACACAGATAAGCTCGCAGCCGGATCTACCGCTATTGTCTTGAAATCCGGGAGTAAACAAGCTCTTTACATTCTATCCAATGAAAAGCAGTGGGTTCTGTATTCTGCTCCCACTGGCGGCAGTTCTACCGGTGGATTAGGCTCTGATGATATTGCGTCTCTGGAGGATACTCAGGAGTATCTCGGAATCTGAGGTGATTTGAGTGACTGATATTAAGGATAAGCTTGTATCCCTCGAACTGCTCAAAGCATACCATGATTACAATGAATCCGCTTATTCCAAGTTTGTCCATCTCACATACGAAAACGGAACCGTGAAAGATTCAACCGGCAAAGACATGTCCTTCACAGACGTCTATGATCTGTCTGCGAATGGCACTGGACGCATCTGCGTTCTTAATGGAAGCTCTATCATGTTCTGTATGAATGCGTCCTCGTCGGCCATCGATTTTGTGGACTTGCATTTCAGGGATGGGAAATATTACATCGGATGGATTACGGTCAACAGCAGCAACCGGGTTTCTTATAAGGAAAATGGTATTGCTCTGTCTGGTGATATTATCAAGAGTTTGTCCGAAATGGCAGATGACGCAAACCATAGAACCGTTACAGATGCGCAGATTGGAACTTGGAATAACAAAAGCGACTTTGGCGGCAGCTGGAATGATTTGACGGACAAGCCAATCGCCACTGTTGACCAGACGAAAGCGTATCTGAAGCTTGAATAACAGGAGGTGTCAGAATGACAGAAACAAAAGATCTGCTCGTTACCTTAGAAGACCTGAAGGCCGTTCATGATAATCACGTCGGTAAGCTGAATGACAAGGTTAATAAGGTAGCCGGCAAGGGGCTGTCTGCAAACGACTACGACGATGCGGCTAAAGCAAAGGTCGATGCTATCCCGGATGACCCTAAATATACAGACACTGTCTATAACGATAGTGAACTGCAGAAAGCTGTCAGCCAGCTGAATAGCAATCTTCAAAATACGGTTGGCAATCTCAACGAACTAAACACTGAAGAAAAGGCCAACCTCGTAGCGGCGATCAATGAGGCGTTGACGAAGAGCGGCGGAGAGATTGCTCCGGCTGATGTACAGAAAATCGTGGACGACTATCTGAAAGCTAATCCGCCCGGAGCGGGTGCTGCCGGTAAGGACGGCACTACCCCAACCATTGGCGAAAACGGAAACTGGTATCTGGGCGATACTGATACCGGAAAACCGTCTCGCGGTGCTGCGGGCGCTCCGGGCGCGGCTGGTACCCCTGGTAAGGATGGCACGGACGGTCACACCCCGGCAATCACTGCGGAAAAGTCCGGAAAGATCACGACGATCAAGGCCGACGGCACGACGATTGCCACGATCAGCGACGGGACAGACGGAACGAATGGCGCAGACGGTGCGCCGGGTAAAGACGGTTCACCGGGTGCGGCCGGTAAGGACGGCACTACTCCGACCATTGGCGAAAACGGAAACTGGTATCTGGGCGATACTGATACCGGAAAACCGTCTCGCGGTGCTGCGGGCGAAAATGGCGACACCGGAGACCCGGCAACGCTTACAGACCACGATGTCCAGTATGCGAAGAGTAGTTCCGGCACAGTTGTTCCGTCCGGAATGTGGTATACCGATATTCCGGACGTAGCTCAAGGCGAGTATCTGTGGACACGGACTTTTATTAAGTTCAACACGGGCAGCCCGATTTATGCATACTCCGTCTCCCACATGGGACTGGACGGTACGAGCGCAATAGGGTACGTTGATACGGCATTGAACAACGCTAAAACAGTTGCAAAGACTGCAACGTTAACTGTCGCCGGTTGGACTGGCAGCAGCGCACCGTATACCCAGTCTGTTACCGTGGCCGGTCTGACCGACGCAAAACGCGCGATGGCCTACCCCGTGTACGGAAGCAATGCGGACTCGAATATTGCGCTGAAAGAAGCGTGCGGCATGGTCAGTTTTGCTTCCCGGTCGGGCGGCGTGATGACGTTCACCTGCCTTGAGGACAAGCCTGCGGTGGATATTCCGATTACGGTGGAGGTATACGTATGAGTTTAGCAGTGCCTTTATATGGATTTGGCGAAGGCGGTGCCGGCGTAAATTTCAAAGTAGTCGGCGGTACGACTCAGCCCACTACCACGCGAGAAAATACCATCTGGGTAAATACGGATACCGCCATTTCCAGCTGGGTGTTTTCCGCTTCAGCGCCCGCTGAGCCTGTAGAGGGGTTGGTGTGGCTCACCGTTGGAACGAGCAGCAGCGTTGCATTCAATGCGCTGAAGAAAAACGGGCTTCAGGTATATCCGGTTGCCGCAATGCAGTACACCGGCAGCGGATGGACGGGAAAGACGGCCAAAAGCTATATAGGTGGCAAGTGGGTTGACTGGTGGAATGGTGAACTTTACAAGTCCGGCAAGGAGTTCGCCGGATGGGCTTACGTTCCGATGGCTCTGAATTCCTCCTATAAGGATACGAACGCACCGACTATCGATAAGGGCGCAACCAGCATGAAAATAGCCCAGACAGCTTACACGAAAGGTTGTGCCTATGTGTATAACGACGAGGTAGATTTAACCGCATTTGATACGCTTAATTTTGACGGCGCTCTGTCCACGACGATGACATCGTATTCTGATGCTGCTTGCTTGTGCATATGGACTAGCTTGGGGACTTACGTAGCTGATAATCGTGTGGCGTACATCAATTTCAATACTGCATCCCCTAAAAAAATCGATGTAACGGCCTTGACCGGAAAGCATAGGATTGGATTTTTCCTATTCTCACGCGATACGTATGCCGAGGTCAACAGTCTTCTGCTGGAGTGAGGTGGTATAAATGAAAACGATCTATCTGGATACCGATTTCAAGTGCCACGTTTCCCCCGGCAGCGGGTACACTTCCGTTGAAACGGACGCTTTCGATGGCAAGTGTGACGCCTACATTGAGGGCTACCGCTTCATCCCCAGCGGGCAGACGTGGACACGTGCTGACGGCGTGGTGTTCACCGGCGAGATGATCGCCCCATGGAAGCCGTGGGCGGAGCTTGACGCTGCTCAGCGGGAGTATGAGCGGGAGCAATACGCCGCCCTATTATCAGAATTATCGGAGGTATACGAAAATGCTGACGCCTGATGAAATCATTGCCTATGCAAAGGCCGACCGTGAAACTTGCCGCATTGTTTCGGCAGCAGGAATCACCGTTGACCCGGAACCCAGTGCCCCGCCTAGCCGACCGGGATATACCTGGATTCCCAGGCAAATTACTGCCGGTGGATCCATTGCCTGGGTGGAAAGCGAGTACGATTCCACAATGCCGGGTACGGCGGAAACGCCGATCCCCTACAC
>CAKUYG010000014.1 GCA_934702165.1 uncultured Bacteroidales bacterium
GTATTAGTATAATAGAACACAGTAAAGAATGTTAATAGAAGTCAAGGATGTCAACAAGACATACAATAACGGACAGCCTCTCCATGTCCTTAAAGGGATAGACTTGAGCATAGCGGAGGGGGAGTTCGTATCCATCATGGGGGCTTCCGGCTCGGGGAAGTCCACGCTTCTCAATATTCTCGGCATCCTGGACAACTACGACAGCGGAGAATACCGCATCGACGGACGGCTCATCAAGGACCTATCCGAGAGGCAGGCGGCGGATTACCGTAACCATCTGATAGGCTTTATCTTTCAGTCGTTCAATCTGATAAGTTTCAAGACGGCGGTCGAGAACGTCGAGCTCCCGCTTTTTTACCAAGGCGTCAGCCGCAAGGCGCGTCATGAGAAGGCCATGGAATACCTCTCGCGTCTGGGTATTGCCGACTGGGCCTCCCACTATCCCAATGAGATGTCTGGTGGCCAGAAACAGAGAGTTGCCATAGCCCGAGCTCTGGTAACAAATCCTCGCATAATCCTCGCCGATGAGCCGACAGGAGCGCTGGACTCCAGGACTTCTGAAGAAGTGATGGAGCTTCTCGGCAGGCTCAACAGAGAGAATGGGGTCACAATCATAGTGGTGACCCACGAGAGCGGTGTGGCCAACTGCACGGACAAGATAGTGCATATCAAGGACGGCATAATAGGGAAGATTGAGGATAACAGGGAGCATCACGCTTCAGTTTTCGGTGCAGGTACCATAATGAAATGAGAGATATTTTCATCGAAATATGGGAAAGCGTGCGCCGCAACAAGTTGCGCACCTGCCTGACCGGATTCGCCGTAGCGTGGGGCATCTTTATGCTCATTGTGCTTCTCGGGTCGGGCAACGGGCTGCTCAACTCCTTCATGGCCGGGAGCGCTGGTATCAATGTGAATACCATGCAGATCGGCGGCGGCTGGACATCAAAGCCGTATGGCGGCCTGAAGGCCGGCCGGAACATTGAGCTGGACGAGAGGGACATTGACATCACTGAAGGTGCCATGTTCCGGGACCATGTAGACGAAGTGACGGCTACGGTGTCGTCATCGGTTACGGTCGTCTGCGGGGCAAATTCGTTTTCCGGCACAATCGAGGGTGATTATCCGGAGCGTCAGGACATGGACAAAATCGAGATCCTCCATGGCCGTTTTATCAATGAGAAAGATATCCGGGACAGGCGCAAGGTGGTCGTGATTCCTCAAGACCGTGCTGAAGATTTGCTTGACGGAAAACCGTCAGAAGGACTTGTCGGTAAGCGGGTTACAATAAACGGCTTTTCTTTTCTTGTCGTGGGCATCAGCAAGGCCGACATGATGGACGGGTCCAATCGCTTCTTCGCTCCGTTCTCTACGGTCAGGACTATTTTCTCCAAGGGGAACAAGATTGATGATCTGACATTTACTTTCCATGGGCTGAAGACGTTAGAGGAGAGCGAAGAGTTTGAGAAGTCTTACAAGGCCGCTGTCAACCTCGGGCATGGGGCCGCTCCTGATGACGACAGCGCAATCTGGATATGGAACCGATTTGCGGAGAGTCTCCAGATGGAGAAAGGTGGGCATATCATCCGTATAGCCCTATGGGTGATAGGACTTTTCACCCTGCTCAGCGGAATAGTCGGTGTCAGCAACATAATGCTCATCACCGTCAAGGAGCGGACTCACGAGTTCGGCATCCGCAAGGCCATCGGAGCCCGTCCTTGGAGCATAATGAAACTTATAGTGGCGGAGAGCGTGGCCATAACGGCGTTTTTCGGATATATAGGGATGGTGCTCGGGCTTGTGGCCTGTGAGGTCCTCGACAAGACTGTGGGGCAAGCCTCCGCATCAGTCATGGGACAGCAGATAGCCATGTTCGTCAACCCCACGGTCGGGGTGGATGTCGCCTTGCAGGCCACACTGCTGCTCATAATAGCGGGCACTCTTGCAGGACTTGCTCCTGCGCGCAGGGCCGCCAATGTCAGACCGATTGAAGCACTCAGGGCGGAATGAGATTCGATGCAGACACATTCAAGGAGATATCCGACTCCCTTACCCGCAACAAGAGCCGCAGCCTTTTGACCGGCTTTGGGGTGTTCTGGGGTATTTTCATGCTGCTGTTCCTCGCTGGGGGTGGTCACGGAATGAAACAGATGCTCTCCAAAAATTTCGAGGGCTTTGCCACCAACACCACGATTCTATGGCCATCCAAGACCACCAAGCCGTACCTCGGCTTCAAGCAGGGGCGGGCATGGTGGTTCACTCAGGATGATGTCGCCCGCCTGCGAGCCCTCGTCCCGGAGCTGGACATCGTGACACCGATTGTGTCGCAGTGGGGGCAGACTGCTCTGCATGACGCCAACAGCTTTAGCGCCAACATCAAAGGCGTGAACTCCGAATATGCCGGGATAGAGACGCCTAAGATAAAATACGGCCGATATATCAACGAGACGGACGTTCTTCAGGAGCGTAAGGTGTGCGTGATCGGCAAGCGGGTATATACGTCCCTTTTCCCGGAAGGCGGAGACCCGTGCGGGGAGAGGATCAAGATCGGGCAAGTCTGGTTTACGGTAGTGGGTGTCGATTACAATTCTGGCAGTATCAGCATCAATGGTAACTCTGACAGCGCGATCATCCTCCCTTTCAGCGTAGTGCAGAAGCTCTATCACAGAGGCAACACTGTCGATATGATTTGCGTTACAGGCCGTTCAGGGGTGAGAATGTCGGAGATTGAGCCTGCCTTGAGGGAGGTGACGGCCCGCTACCACAAGTTCAACCCGGCTGACAAGCAGGCCCTCTTCGTGCTTAACACCGAGGAGATGTTTTCTCTGGTGGACAACCTTTTCCGGGGAGTGAACTTCCTGATTCTGCTTGTGGGGTTGGGGACTATACTTGCAGGAGCCATCGGTGTGAGCAACATCATGATGGTGACGGTCCGCGAGCGCACGACCGAGATAGGCATACGGCGAGCTATCGGGGCCACCCCGTCCGACATATTGTCGCAGATCATAATGGAGAGCATCTCGCTCACCATGGCGTCGGGCGTCTCGGGAATAGTGTTTTCAGTGCTCATGCTCAGCCTGCTGGAAGCCATGACTTCACATCAGGCCGTCTTCCAGATAGGGTTCTGGACAGCGGTGGGGGCTATGGCCATGCTGACTCTACTCGGAGTGCTCGCCGGCCTCGCGCCAGCATCCCGCGCGATGAAGATAAAACCTGTGGATGCGATGAGAGACGAATAAAAATCAAACAGATATGAAAAAGGCAGTCAAGTACATCTTTCTGGCAATAGCCGGCCTGATCGTGGCGGGGACATTCGTGTTCCTTTTCAGGAAATCACGTCCCGAGGTCACCTTGTACCAGGAATTGGAAGCCAAAACCATGGACATACGGCGCTCCACGGTCGTGACGGGCAAGATCGAGCCGCGCAACGAGGTCAACATCAAGCCTCAGATCAACGGCATCATCTCCGAACTCTACAAGGAAGCGGGCCAGATGGTCAAGGAAAACGAGATCATCGCCCGGCTCAAGGTGATCCCCGACATGTCATCCCTCAGCTCCGCCGAGTCGAGGGTGAGACTTGCCGAACTCAACCTTGCGCAGGCCAAGACTGACTTCGAGAGGGAAAAGACCCTGTACGACAAGAATCTGGTAAGCGCTGACGAGTATGAGAAGGTTGTCCAGTCCTACAACCAGGCCAAGGAGGAGCGGGCAGCAGCGCAGGACGCGCTTGAAGTCATACGTGACGGCGTCTCCTCCACCAATGCCACGGGAAGCTCCACTCTCGTCAGGTCCACCATCAGCGGCCTCATCCTGGACATACCCGTCAAGGTCGGCAACTCCGTCATCCAGGCCAACACGATGAACGACGGCACCACCGTGGCCACGGTCGCAGACATGTCTGACCTCATCTTCGACGGCAACATAGACGAGACCGAGGTCGGTTCGCTCACCGAGGGCATGGATATCCTCATCACCATCGGCGCATTGCCGGGATTCAGCACCGGAGCGGTGCTGGAGTACATATCTCCGAAGGCCGTGGAGAACAACGGTACCAACCAGTTTGAAATCAAGGCGGCGGTCAAGGCCGACGAGCACTATAGAATCCGCTCGGGCTATAGCGCCAACGCCGAGGTTGTCCTTCAGGAGGCGGAAGCTGTGGTGGGCGTGCCGGAGAGCAGTCTCGTGTTCGAGGGAGACAGCTGCTTTGTCTATAAGCTCACGGCGCCGCAGGAGTTTGTCCGCACTCCGGTAAGTGTCGGGCTCAGCGACGGAGTCAACATCGAGATCAAATCAGGGTTGAAAGCAGGTGACAAGGTCCGCGGCCCGAAGATCCTCAAAAACGAGTAGCCATGAAGAAAATACTCTCAGCGGCAGCGGCCCTTGCCTGCGCCTGTCTGCCGGCGGCATCACAGGCATCGCCGTGGAGTCTTGCCGAGTGCATGGATTATGCGCTTGAACACAACATATCCGTGCAGCAGAGCAGCATTGCCGTCTCACATCGTGAAGTGGACCTCAGCACGGCCAAGAGCCGCATGCTCCCGGGCATCAGCGCCTCAGCATCAGAGAATTTCTCTTTCGGGCGAGGCCTCACATCTGACAACACCTACACCAATTCCAATACGAGTTCGACATCGTTCAGCATAGGCGGGGAGATGCCTATATTCCAGGGCCTTGATATAGTGAACGGCATCAAACTCGGCAAACTTGACCTCTCATCTGCCACTGCGGATCTTGAGAAAGCCCGCGATGACATAAGGGTCGCGGTGGCGCAGGCCTATGCCCAGATTCTCTACAATCAGGAAATCCTTGAAGTGGCCGAGTATCAGGTGGCCCATGATGCTTCTCTCCTGGAGCAGGTGCAGGCCCGTCGAGATGCGGGCAAAGCGAGTGATGCCGATGTGGCGGCACAGAAAGCCACCCTCGCCCAGAGCGAACTCTCACGTACGCAGGCCCGGGGCAACCTGATGCTCTCCAAGCTTGACTTGACCCAGCTTCTTGAACTCCCCTCT
Source organism: uncultured Bacteroidales bacterium (assembly GCA_934702165.1). Lineage (GTDB taxonomy): Bacteria > Bacteroidota > Bacteroidia > Bacteroidales > UBA932 > Cryptobacteroides. The sequence goes on from CAKUYG010000014.1 coordinate 5,010, forward strand.
CCAGAAGGGTTCGATGTGGTGCGCCCGGAGGTGGAGGCATTTGAGCCGCAGCTGCTTACGGACCCTGAAGAAATATACGGCATCGCAGTCGGAATCCGGCCCGCCGTGCTCTCGGCTTCCATAAAGGTCGAGGCTGCCGATGTCAGCGTCGCGAAAGCAAAAGGAGCATATCTGCCCACCCTCTCGCTCAGCGGCGGCATAGGCACAAACTATTACACCACTTCCAATGTGCAGTCCCCGAGCTTCAGTGAGCAGCTGCGCAACAATTTCAGCCAGTATGTCGGGCTGTCCCTGAATGTCCCGATCTTCTCCCGCTTCTCGACCCGCAACGCTGTGCGCAACGCGGAACTCAGCCGCAAGAATTCCGCCCTACAGCTTGAGAGCGCCAAGAAGAGTCTCTACAAGGAGATCCAACAGGCATACTACAATGCCCTCACCTCGCAGTCACGTTACTCCAGCAGCCGGGAGTCTTCCTTGAGTGCCGAGCAGTATTATGAGATGACGGAACAGAAGTACCTCGCGGGCAAGGCCGGCATCACCGACTACAACGATGCCAAGAACTCGTATCTCAAGGCCAAGTCCGAGTTCCTCCAGGCCCGCTACGAGTGCCTTTTCCAGACGCGCCTGCTCGACTTCTATAAAGGGAGGGACATAGTGTTCTGATATTCAAAAAAAATCAGCATATTTGTGTCCCGAAACTTATTGATATAATGAAAAAAACAGTTCTTGTCTCCGGCGGAGCCGGATTCATCGGGAGCCACGTGACCGTGGAACTCTCGCAGGCTGGCTACGAAGTCGTCGTGGCCGACAACATGTCCAACTGTGACGAGACCAACTATGAGGGAGTCTGCCGTATCCTGGGCAAACGTCCCCCGTTTGTAAAGATGGATTTCTGTGATTTGCAGGCCGTTGAGAAGCTTTTTGATGATTACAAGATAGACGCTGTCATACATTTTGCCGCCTATAAGGCTGTAGGGGAGTCCGTGACCGACCCGCTCAAATACTATCGCAACAATCTTCTCTCATTCATCAACATAGTGGATGTGGCCAACCGCAAGGGAGGCTGCAACGTGCTTTTCAGCTCTTCGGCTACCGTTTATGGCGAGCCGGAGAAGCTTCCTGTGACAGAGGAGTCGCCGCGCCAGAGCGCGACGTCCCCTTACGGCAACACCAAGCAGATCTGCGAGGACATCCTGCGCGACTCAGTCCGCGCCTATCCTGGCATCAAGGGTATAGCTCTCCGCTATTTCAACCCTATCGGTGCCCATCCGTCAGCACTCATCGGCGAACTCCCGCGCGGAGTGCCTAACAACCTCGTGCCGTTCATCACCCAGACTGCCATCGGCAAGAGAGAGTGCCTTTCTGTCTTTGGCAACGACTATCCGACCCCTGACGGCACCTGCCTCCGTGACTATATAGATATAGTGGATCTGGCAAAGGCCCATGTCTGCGCTGTGGACCGCATGGTGGAGGGCAAGATGAAGGAGAAGTACGAGATCTTCAACATCGGAACCGGCCGTCCGGTATCCGTGCTGGAGCTGATCAAGACATTCGAGAAGGTCAACGGTGTCAAGCTCAACTGGAAGTTCGCTCCGCGCCGCTCAGGTGATGTGACTGCCGTGTGGGCTGATCCTGGTTTGGCCGAGAAAGAGCTCGGCTGGAAGGCTCAGCGCAGTGTGGATGAGACCCTTGCTGCGGCATGGGCCTGGGAGAAGCATCTCGCCGGACAGGAATAATGTTCGTCGGACTGATAAGCGACACCCATGGTGTGTTCAGCGACGGGTTCAAGAATTTCTTTGAGCCCGTCGATGTCATCTGGCATGCCGGAGACTTCGGGGGAGGGGAGGCTTTTGCTGACAGCATCGCCGCTTTCAAGCCCCTCGTCGGGGTATACGGCAACTGTGACGGGCAGGATCTGCGTTTCCGCTTCCCGCTGTTCCAGTATATGGAGGAGCAGGGGCTCAGGATCTTGATGACCCATATCGGCGGCTCTCCGGGTCACTATTACCCGGAGGCGGCTGAACTGATTGATTCTTACCGCCCTGACGTCTTCATCTGCGGGCATTCCCATATCCTCAAGGTGATGCGGGACAGCAAGCGTAACATCTTGTATATCAATCCGGGAGCTGCCGGCCTGCAAGGGTGGCAGGTGATGCGGACCGCCCTGCGTTTCAAGATCGAAGGTGGACAGATCAAGGATATGGAAGTGTTTGAAGTCCCCCGCAATCAGACGATATGAATCTTAAGTCACTGGCCAAAGATACGGCGATATACGGGCTGAGCAGCATAGTGGGGAGATTTCTCAACTATCTGCTCGTTCCCTTGTATACCTACAAGATAGCCGCCGGAAGCGGGGGCTACGGTATCGTCACCAACCTCTACGCCTACACGGCGCTGTTTCTCGCCGTCCTTACATTCGGGATGGAGACCACTTTCTTCCGCTTCGCCGGCAAGGAGGGGGAGGACGGCAAGATGGTGTACAGCACTGCCCTGCGCATGGTGGGATCTGTCGGGCTTGTTTTTCTCTTGCTGGTATTTTCGTTTCTTGGTCCGATATCCGGCGCGATGGGTTATTCTGATCACCCGGAGTATATCGGCTGCTTCGCGATCATCACCGCATTTGATGCGTTCCAGGCCATAATGTTCAGCCGTCTGCGCCAGCAGCACAGGCCGCTGCGCTTCATGGCCCTGAAGTTTGCCTATATCATACCGAGCATCGCCATCAACCTGCTTCTCTTCCTTGTCCTGGACAAGGTGCCGTCGCTGCAGGGTGTATATGACCGCTTCAACGGGGGGGTGGGGTTGATTTTCTTCGCCAACCTGCTCTGCACTTCGGCGGTGATGCTGCTCTTTATCCCTGAACTGAGGGGGATACGCTATGGTTTTGACAGGGCACTGGCCCGAAGAATGCTGCGTTATACCTGGCCGCTGTTGATACTTAGCCTGGTGGGGATACTCAACCAGGTGGCGGACAAGATCCTCTACCCGCGTCTTGTGCCCGGGGAGGAGGGCATGGTACAGCTCGGCATCTACGGGGCCTGCGTCAAGATTGCGATGATCATGTCCCTGCTGACCCAGGCTTTCCGCTATGCCTACGAGCCGATAGTATTCGGTTCCGGCAAGGACCGCAACAGCCCTCAGACCCTTGCCGACGGGATGAAGTACTTTATCATCTTCACCCTGCTGGCCTTTCTGGCGGTCATGTTCTACATGCCTCTGCTCAAGTACTTTGTGGGCCGTTCCTACTGGGAGGGGCTCGGGGTCGTGCCGATTGTGATGGCGGCGGAGATCTTCATGGGTGTCTATTTCAATCTCTCTTTCTGGTACAAGCTTACCGACCAGACCTGGTGGGGTGCCGTCATAAGCGCCATAGGAGCGGCCGTGATGATTGCGGTCAACGTGCTCTTCGTACCGGGATATGGCTATTGGGCTTGCGCATGGGGCGGTTTCGCCGGCTACGGTACGGCCATGGTGCTCAGCTGGGCCATCGGCCGCAGGCGTTATCCTGTTCCTTATGACGGGCGGACCATCGCAAAGTATGTCATAATGGCGTTGTTGCTCTATGCGTTGTCAGTGCTTCCCGGCAGATTGTCAGACAATGTGCCGTTGCCGCTGACACTGGGGCTCAACACTCTGCTCCTCGCTGTATATTGCCTGCCTCTGGCAAGAAGATTGATTGGAAATCGAATCAAAAAACAATAGTACAATGAAACATTTCATCAAAACAACCCTCTGCTGCCTCGGTGCCGTGGCACTTGTGTGCAGTTGCGGCAACAATGCCAAGAAGGCGGAGCAGAAGGCCGCTGAACAGGCCGCCGCAGACTCCATCGCAGCAGCAGAACAAAACCAGAGAATAATGGATAAAATCGCACAACTCCCGGAGGAGCCGGTGTTTGACATCATCACCAGCATGGGTGTCATCAAGGTGAAACTCTACTCCAAGACGCCTAAGCATCGTGAGAATTTCGAAAAACTCGCCCTCAGCAAGTTCTATGACGGGATTCTCTTTCACCGTGTCATCAACGGCTTCATGATCCAGACCGGCGACCCTCTCAGCAAGGATCCGGCCCAGAAGAGCCGTTTCGGTACCGGCGGCCCGGGCTACAATGTCCCGGCAGAGTTCGTCCCTGAGTACACCCACAAGAAAGGCGCTCTCGCCGCTGCACGTCGCGGTGATGCCGCCAACCCGCTCAAGGAGTCATCCGGCTCACAGTTCTATATAGTACAGGATCCTGTGGCCTGCGCCCAGCTTGACGGAGACTATACGGTGTTCGGAGAGACCATAGACGGTTTTGATGTCATAGACAAGATAGCATCCGTGGCTACTGACGCCCGCGACTGCCCTCAGCAGGACGTCAAAATAATTACAATAAAACTTGACGATGCGCAGTAGTGTGGCACGGATGTTGTAATAATTTTACTTGAATAGTTTTTTCATAGGTTTAATTTTAGGTTAGAATTGCCGAGAGTTCTCGTTGTGAAACGAGAACTCTTTGTTTATATTTGTTCCCATGAAAGTTCTCTTCATCCACGGCCTCGCATCATCGGGTGCCTACAAGATGTCTTCGTCACTCAGAATACTGCTGCGGCCCTGCGAGGTGGTGGCTCCAGACGTGCCCATTGACCCGGATGCGGCCTTGTCCATGCTTCTCGCCCTGCGGGATGAGACCAGACCCGATCTGGTGGTCGGCCTGTCGCTCGGGGGCTTCTGGGCGCAGAAGCTGCGCGGCTCCCGCAAGATTCTGGTGAACCCGGACTTCCATGTCTCGCGCCTGCTGCGGACGAAGACAGGGGAGAATGAGTACCTTTCCCCGCGTGTGGACGGAGAGCGCACTTTTTTCATTGACGAGGACATCTGTTCTCGTTATGAGGCTCTGGAGAGGGTGCAGTTCGACGGCCTCGACAAGCCTGAGATTGAGCTGACGCGCGGGATGTTCGCTCTTCAGGACGAGCTGGTGCACTGCGGTGACGAGTTTGAGCTCCATTATCCCGGGCGGGGGATAAGCTACCCGGGCGCCCACCTGCCCACTTTCCCCGAATTGAAGAAGTATCTGGTTCCGCTTGTCTGAATGTCGGGGTTTTTTCGTATTTTTGGAAACTATGGAAAAAGTTACAGTACTGCCGCCGGAGAAACTCATCAACGGCTGGATCGATCCGTCATTCCTTCCCGCAGGGGAAGACAAGTATTATATCCGCAACCGTCAGGTCCGCGTCCCGGACGGCGGATGGCGGCATCTGACCAGCGACGAGATTGAGCGTCTGGTCAAAAACGACAACACAGCCTCCAGCTGGGACACCATCTGGGTAACGGACGAGTTTCTTCCTAAACTCATCAAAAACAATAAGTTCTACGGGACGGTGCGCATCGGTCGCGTGTCCGACAACGGCTTGCAGTTCCACGACCTCAGGCTTCCTGTCGGGATCAGCAATTCCTCCATCCACTCGTGTGACATAGGTGATGACTGCGCCATACATGACGTGCACTATCTCAGCCATTATATTATAGGTGACCGCTGCATGCTCTTCAACATCCAGGAGATGTGTACCACCGACCATGCCAAGTTCGGCAACGGCATCATCAAGGACGGAGAGGACGAGAGCGTGCGGGTACGCCTCCAGGTGATGAACGAGACGGGCTGCCGCGAAGTCTATCCTTTTGACGGCATGATCACGGCGGATGCCTACCTGTGGGCCAAATATATAGATGACAAGCCGTTGCAGGAGCGCCTCAAGGCTATTACCCAGGCAGGTACGGACCATCACAGGGGGTATTACGGTACAGTGGGTGAAGGCTGTGTCATCAAGACGTCCCAGATCATCAAGGATGTCAAGGTGGGCCCGTGCTGCTACATCAAGGGAGCCAGCAAGCTCAAGAACATCACCATAAACTCCTCCGAGGCCGAGCCGTCCCAGATAGGGGAGAATGTGATACTGGTCAACGGCATAGTGGGTTACGGGAGCCGCATCTTCTACGGCTGCACGGCGGTGAAGTTCATCATCGGAACCAACTGCAACCTCAAATACGGGGCGAGAGTAATCGATTCCATACTCGGGGACAACAGCACCATCTCATGCTGCGAGGTGCTCAACAACCTCATCTTCCCGGCACACGAGCAGCATCACAACAACTCGTTCCTCATCGCTTCGTGCCTCATGGGACAGTCCAACATGGCAGCCGGGGCTACTGTGGGCTCCAACCACAACAGCCGCTCCAACGACAACGAGGTCGTGGCCGGGCGCGGTTTCTGGCCGGGGCTCTGTACCTCCGTCAAGCATTCATCCGTATTCGCGTCCTATGTGCTTCTGGCGAAGGGGGCATACCCTGCCGAGATGAACATCAAACTGCCTTTCAGCATGGTAAGCAACAACGAGACGGAGGGACGTCTTGAGATTGTGCCGGCGTTCTGGTGGCTATATAATATGTATGCCCTTGCCCGCAACAGTTGGAAATACCAGACCCGCGACAAGCGAGTGACGAAGGTGCAGAACATAGAGTTCGACACCTATGCCCCTGACAGCATGGAGGAGGTTTTCGAAGCCAGAGCCCTGCTGGAGGAGTGGATCGGCCGTGCGTATCTGGGCAAAGAGGCGGAAGGTCTGGAGGCGGAAAAACTGCGCGAAAGAGGCCGCTACCTGCTCATGAAAAACCCTATGGCGGTTGATTCTCTGGAGGTGCTCGCCCCGGGGGCGGAGAAAAGCTCCCGCAAGGTTCTCGTCCGGCATCCCCGTAAGGCTTATGAAGCGTATGGCGACATGATAGTGCACTATGCCATGACCAATGTCCTGCGCTATATGGAGAAGCATCCGGAGGAGAAGCTGATGTCGCTCAACTCTCTTGTCGAGGGAGAGCGGACGACCCTCTGGACCAATCTCGGCGGGCAGATCATGAAGACTTCTGATGTGGATGCGCTGCGTGCCGACATAGGCTCCGGAGCGCTTGCCGGATGGGATGCCATCCACCGCCGGTATGATGAGCTTTGGGAGCGCTATCCAAATGATAAACTTATACACTCCATCCAGATGCTGCGTGATCTTTATGAGATGGATCATATCAGTGACTGCATGTGGAATACGTTCATAATAAAAGAAATGTACAATCAGGACTATATCTGCGAGCAGGTCCGGCGCACGCGGGAGAAGGACTATCTCAACCCCTTCCGCCGTGCGACCTACCGCAGCGAAGCGGAGATGCTTGCAGCCATCGGCCCGCTTGAGGAGAACGGTTTTGTACAGCAGATCGACAGCATGATGGCCGAGGACAGGGAACTGCTCAGAAGAATAAGAATCTAATGACACTATAGACAATGAACCTTAAAGAAAAGAAGTACTCCGAGTACGCGCTTGTGCGCGAGATGATGGGCACCGTCCCTACTGTAGAAAAATTTGATCCGTCTTCGGCGGATTTTGTGGCGGATTCGCTCAGGCGGACAGGCCGTATCATGTTTTCCGGTGAGGGATCCTCCCGGATAATGCCGGCCAAGAATGCCCGTCGCCGCTCGCTGGCTTGGGGGCTGGCGGTGGATGTCCAGCTTGAAGGCTCGCGTCAGGCGGCGCTCTACGATTTGAGCGGCTATACCGTCCTGCTGGATTCCAACTCGGGACGCACCAAAGAGGCCCTCGCCCTTGCTTCGCAGCTCAAGGCCTCCGGACATAATGAGTTCTTCTCATTGAGCGCCAACCCCGGTACTCCGATAGAAAAGGCCTGCGTGCGCGGTCATGTGCTTGGCTGCGGTTGGGAGGAGGCGGTAGCTGCCACCAAAAGTGTCGTGGAACAGGGACTTTTCTGCGAGTCCATCATCTGGAATCTTGCCGGGAAAGACATGAAGGCCGCCCTTTCCGGCTTGCCTGTCAAGCTGGAGACGGCCCTGACCCTGCCTGTGCCGCCGGAGGTTGTCGAGTGGGCTAAGGGGGCCCATACAATTTATTTCAGCGGTTACAACGATGGCGTGGCCGAGGAGCTGACTCTCAAGACCAACGAGATAACCCGCCGCAAGAGTGACTGGCTGGAGGGTACTTATGCCGTGCACGGGATTGAAGAAGTGATGCAGGAGGGCGACATCGTCTTCCTGGTCAACCCTATAGAGAGCGAATATGACAAGTTCCTCTCCGTGCTCGGAGGGGCCGGAGTGCACACTGTGGCCATAGATACCAAAAAAACGCCGTTCGAAAAGACGATTATCGTTCCGGATGGTGGAGAAATGCAGCCTTATGTGTATCTTTGCGCCGGCTGGAATGTCCTGGTCGAAATTGCCGTCAGTGACGGGATCAACCTTGACAAGCCGCAGAGAGCCCGCAAGGTGGGCAACGAAATGTAGTAGTATTATTTTATGAAGTTCGCAGTCAATACATCCACTGACCCGCATTTCAACCTGGCCTTTGACGAGTACTGTCTTCAGCAGTACCGTTCGGACGAGGATTTCTTCTATCTGTGGAGGAACCGCCCGGCAGTCATCATAGGTCTGAACCAGAACGCCTATAGCGAGGTTAATCTGGAATATCTTGATTCCCACGGGATTACATTGGCTCGTAGGGTGACAGGTGGAGGTGCTGTGTATCACGATCTGCAGAACATGAACTACACTTTCATCGGCAAGAACGTGACTCCCGAACCCTTTGTGAAGGCGCTGCGTTCGCTGGGCGTGGATGCGGAACTCACCGGGCGCAACGATATTTTTGTCGATGGGCACAAGGTTTCCGGCTATGCCCGCAGGGTGTGGCATGACAGGGAGATCGTCCATGGGACGATGATGTATGATGTGGACATCGATACTCTTACCAGAGTGCTGGATGTTCCCGGCTCCAAGATGGACGCCAAAGGCATTGCGTCCGTCCGCAGCCGTGTGGCAAATCTCAAGGATTATCTTCCGCAGTTCAAGTCTCTTGATGAGGTTCAGGCAGCCCTGCACGATGCCCTTTCCGCCGGCGACGGGCAGGTGCCGATGGGGCCGGAAGATTATGCGGAGGTGGAGCGCATGGCAAAAGAGAAATTCTCCACATGGGACTGGGTCTACGGACATTCCCGTGAAGCCGCATTCTCCCGCAAAGCCAGGCTCTCGTGCGGGACGGTGGAAGTCGCAGTGACAGCTGACCATGGCGTCATAACCGGCATCAGCTTTGCCGGGGACTTCCTCGGGGACAAGCCTGCCGAGGCGATTGCTGCTGCGCTCAAAGGCGTTCGCTTCGACAAGGGCGCTGTCTGCGGAGTGCTGGAACGTCTCGGAGCCGGGGATCATTTCTCCGGAGCGAAAGCGGAAGAACTTGCAGAATTGATAGTTAACCAATAATATCAAGTGCTGATATGAAACAGCTTAACACCAAACTGATGCATCCGGCGGAGCAGCTTGCTCTGATCATCGGTCGCATCTACCGCGAAGGCCTGACTACGACCTCCGGCGGAAACCTGTCCATAATGGACGACAACGGCGACATGTGGATCACCCCTGCCGGCATCGACAAGGGTTCCCTCACCGCCAAGGACATCATGTGCGTCAAGGCTGACGGCACCATCGTCGGCCCTCACCGCCCTTCGTCCGAGTATCCGTTCCACAAGGCGATCTACAAGATCCGTCCTAAGATGAGGGCTGTCATCCACGCCCACCCTCCAGGACTTGTGACTTTCAGCGTCATCCATCAGATCCCTGACACAAGCATCATCCCGCAGGCCCGTGACGTCTGCGGACCTATCGGTTTCGCGAAATATGATGTCCCGGGCAGTGAGGCCCTTGGCCGGAGCATCGCCTCCGAGTTCGAGAAGAACCCGGAATACAAGGCGGTGATCATGGAGAACCATGGAGTCGTTCTCTGCGGAGAGGACATCGGAGATGCCTACCAACGCTTCGAGACACTCGAGCTCTGCGCCCGCACCATCCTCAACGCCAAGACTCTCGGAGAGCCTAAGTATCTTACGGAAGAGCAGATACTTATGCACGAGAAGCATCAGCCTAATTTCCAGCACTTCATGGACGTGACCCATCCTTCGGATGAACGTGCCCTGAGATCCGAGATCTGCCGCATGGTGCGCCGCGCCTGCGATCAGCACCTTATGAGCAGTTCTTATGGTACAGTGTCCATGCGCTGGAGGGACAACGACTTCCTCATCACGCCGACCGGAGTGCAGCGCTGGGACATCGACGAGGAGGACATAGTCCAGATCAAGGACGGCATGGCCGAGGCCGGCAAGAAGCCGAGCCGTGCTGCCGCTCTGCACTACGAGATCTATCGCCGCAACCCTAAGGTCAAGGCTGTCGTGCTCACTCAGTGCCCGGCTCTTATGGGCTTCTGCACCACAGATGCCGAGTTCAATGTGCGCACCATTCCGGAGAGTTGGATTTTCCTTCAGGATGTGCCGAAGTTCCCGTTCGGATCTCAGTATACCGATCCGGCCAAGGTTGCCGAGGTCTTCAAGGACCGTCCTTGCGCCATGCTTGCCAATGACTCTATCGTTGTGGCTTCTGACTCCCTGATAAATGCGTTTGACCGTCTTGAGGTGGCTGAGTTCAGCGCCAAGTCGCTCGTGCTTGCGGCTCCTGCCGGCAAACTCCATCCTATCACCGACAAGGAGGTTGAGGACCTCAGGGTAGCTTTCCACGTAGGAGAGTAAGTCCAGTTTTGACGCAGTTTCGGATCCCGCGGCTTCTGTCGCGGGATTTTTTGTGTAGCCCTTATATCCCCAGATGGTGCCTTGACTCGCCAGTGTGCTCCGGATGGTGGCACATCCCCGTGCGCACGGGATTAGCGGTGGTGGCAATCCGTCAAGCTCGGTCGTGGACGGCTGTATCTGGAAGCACTCCGACTGCGGTGGTCGTGGCCGACATACCCTGGGAGGCCCCGTCGGTTATGCACACCTGCCATAGAGGCCTTTGCGGGCCATAGTGCCATGACCGAACTTGGCTTTTTGCTCAAGATTTTCTACCTTTACCTCGTCAAGTGGCTGGAAGCAAGCGGCCGATTGACAAGACATATTATAATAACGCAGCATTGCTATTATTTCGCGTTGAGCTAAAGCGTCGGAAACTTTAAAGCATATAACAACCGAATAATGGTAAAAGGCAGCTCCACAGGGGTACCTTTACTATCTCAGAAAAGAGTGATGCTCGCGCCCGATTTCGGGTGTGAGTTCTTATTTGGGATAAAAGGTATGCATTCCGACGCTGCCTTGCTCAACGCAATAAGAAGCTCACACCTTTTTGTTGCGTCCGGCAGTGGACTGGACATTTCGGGGGGCCGAGAGGGCTTCCCTTACCGGAAACGGAAGTCCAAGCAGCGCGCCGAGTGAATGATAGGATGCTAAAAACTGTCATTCACCATGGCCGGAAACGAAAGCCTGCACGCGGCTAACCGCGCGAAAAAAGACGAATTCTACACGCAGCTCTCGGACATCGAGAACGAGCTTCGTCACTACAAAGAGCATTTCAAGGGCAAGACTGTGCTCTGCAATTGCGACGATCCCCGCGTCAGCAATTTCTCTGTCTATTTTGTGCTCAATTTCCACAGTCTTGGACTCAAGCGTCTGATTACCACCTGCTACAAGAACAATGAACCCGACCTTTTCTCGATGAACGAGTGCGACCGCGCAGTCTATGCCATATATGACGGCGCCCCCGAATGCAATAGCGTGGAGGATGCCAAACAGATTCATTATAAAGAGTTTGAACATTCCGACGGGGATTTCCGGAGCCCCGAGTGTATCGAACTTCTGAAAGAGGCCGACATCGTGGTGACCAACCCTCCGTTCAGCCTGTTCCGCGAATACGTGGCGCAGCTCATCAAATACGACAAAAAATTCGTGATAATCGGGAACCAGAACGCCATAACATACAAAGAAATCTTCCCCTTGATAAAGGAGAACAGAATCTGGCTTGGCTATAAAACCGGAGATATGGCCTTTAGGGTTCCGGCCAATTCGGAACCGCGCGCTACACGATATTGGCAGGATGAAAATGGGCAAAAATGGCGAAGTATGGGGAACATCTGTTGGTTCACTAATCTTGATATAAGTAAACGGCATGAAAAGTTGATTCTCTACAAACACTACTCACCTGAAGAGTATCCGAAATATGATAACTATGACGCAATAAATGTTGATAAGACAGCAGACATTCCGTGTGATTATTATGGTGTAATGGGAGTCCCAATTACATTCTTGGACAAATATAATCCGGAGCAGTTTGAAATAGTGGAATTTCGCAAAGGTAAGGATGGGAAAGATTTGGTTTACAGCAGTATAGGGGGGGAGGATATGTCCATATTTCAGAATACTCATCCGTCAATGTCGATAGCCGGTATGATGAACAATCCCAAGGACACTACAGTGAATGGGAAAAGCAAATATGCGAGAATACTTATCCGACGACTTCAATCGCAGGTATGATAAAAAATGCCGAAGGCAAGGTAAATGGGAAGCCGACTTATGCAAGGATTTTAATACACAGACTTAAATAATCAGTCATGAAAATACAACTTAAAGAAGTGACAGTCAGAGAATTGACCACCGGTTATATGGACAATGCCGAGGCCGGAGTGGTCGGGTATGGCGGGAGGCTTGATATCCGCCCACCGTATCAGCGGGAGTTCGTCTACAACGAGAAGCAGCGCAATGCGGTGATCGATACGGTTTTCAAAGAGTTCCCGCTCAACGTCATGTATTGGGCTGTCCGTGACGACGGGGGATATGAGGTGATCGATGGACAGCAGAGGACAATCTCCCTTTGCCAATATGTGAACGGGGATTTCGCTTTCGATTTCCAGTACTTCCACAATCTCGCCGCTGACAAAAAGGGTATGCTGTTGAACTACAAACTGATGATATATGTCTGCGAAGGGGCTGATTCGGAGAAGCTCGGCTGGTTCAAGACGATCAACATCGCGGGAGAAAAACTCACTGATCAGGAACTGCGGAACGCTGTCTATTCCGGAAGCTGGCTGTCAGATGCGAAAAAATATTTCAGCAAGACCGGCTGTCCGGCATACGCGATGGCAAGCAAATATCTGACGGGCACGCCTATACGGCAGGACTACCTCGAGACAGCAATAAGTTGGATTTCAAAGGGCAACATAGATATCTACATGGCAAAACATCAGCATGACAGTGATGCAAATGAACTGTGGCTGTATTTCAAAAAAGTCATAGACTGGGTCAGCGTCCTCTTCCCGAAATACCGCAAGGAGATGAAAGGTGTAGACTGGGGAGGGCTCTACAACCGCTATGGAGGCGGGACCTACGGCTCCGCCGCCCTTGAATCCGAGGTGTCGAAATTGATGGCGGACAGTGATGTCAAGAAGAAATCCGGAATTTACCAATATGTTTTCGACCATGATGAGCACCATCTCGACATCCGGGCTTTTGATGAAAACACAAAACGTGAAGTTTACGAGCGGCAGCATGGTCATTGTGCCAACCCGGACTGCCTTCGGCATGGGGAAGTGATTGATTACGATGAGATGGAAGCCGACCATATCACTCCATGGCGGGACGGTGGCCGTACTGTGGCTTCCAACTGTCAGCTTCTGTGCCGCGAGTGCAACCGCCGTAAAGGGGCGCGGTGAACTTCGGGGATATGCCCTCGCAAGTCCGCATCAGCGGACCGCCCGGGGCCGGGATTTTGCGAATGCAAAATTGGAAAGGCCCTTGAGGGCGCAGGGGTTCGGGGATATGCCCTCGCAAGTGCTCATCAGAGCACCGGCGCGGTCGCGGGACTTTGCCTGCAAAGTCGGAAAGCGACTTGAGCGCCGCAGGAGTCTGAGGATATGCCTCAGTATATATGGAAGAAAGGCCGTCCCTCGCGGGGCGGCCCTTCCGGAATATCATTGTGGTTGAGAAAATTATCTTGTCCAACCCGGATTCTGCTCCAGGTTGCGGTTCTTCATCGTCTCCGTCTGCGGGATAGGGAAGAGGTACATCTTGTCGTCCCACTGGCGGCTGACCGTCTGGCGCTCATAGCTGAAGCTGCCGTCCGTGTTCTTGGTGATCTTCATCTCCACGATGTTCTTGAAGTACTTGTCGGCCTCTTTCCAGCGGCGGACATCCCAGAAGCGGTGTCCCTCAAAGGCGAGCTCTACCATGCGCTCCTTCTTGTACTTCTCCCAGAAGGCCTCAGCAGATAGACCCGACGGAAGTTCAGGCATTCCGACACGAACTCGGGTCCGGCTTGCAAGCTCGCGGGCGGATACAGGGAATTCAGAACTCGTCGCATCAGCGCTTCCGAGGGCGCGGAAGACGGCCTCGGCATAGTCGAGATAAATCCCGCCCATCCTGAAATGCACATAGGAGTGGAAATTGGACTTCACGCGGCCGTTGTCCGCAAGGGAAATCTCCCCGTGACAGAGCTTGCGCAGATAATACCCTGTCGGCGTACCGCCGGCGATAGGCTGCGCGTTGGCTCCGCCCACGTAGGTCTGGAGCAGAGGCGCCCCGGAGTAGGTCGGCCACTGTGAGCCGTTGTATGCCACGGTCATCGCGAAGCGAGGGTCGCGTCCTACATAAGGATTAGCCGCGTCATAGCCGCTTCCGTCCTCATCGATGGACTTGCCGTTGAGCATGTCATAAGCGTCCACGAGGTTCTGTGTAGGACAGTTGCCACCGGTTCCTCCCTCGATTCCTACCGGATAGTTGTAGACTTCCGCAAGTCTGTCGCCACTGGTGCTGCCCCAATAGCGGCGTGCGAAGATGATCTCTTTCACTATGCCGGCATCCGTGTAGTTGTTGGTGCTCCAGAGATCGTCATACTTGGCGGAAAGTCCCTTTCCACGGGCATCGCACTCCGCGACGAGCTCCTTGTAATAGAGAGCCGCCGTATGCCAGCGCTCCTTGTCCGCTGACGGATTGAAGAGCGGACTGGCCCAGTAGAGGGCCGCCCTGGCCTTGAGGGCGAGGACTGCGAGATTGTCAGCACGTCCTGTCTCGGCTGTAGGCAGGGCCATGTCCCCGAGGTCGCCATAGTCCTTTATGATCAGATCCTGTATGGCCTGGCACTCGTCGATGACATACTTGAAGACCTCGTCCGAAGATGAGCGGGACAGGACATTGATCTCCTGAGGAGTCATCATCTCCCCCACGATCGGCACTCCGCCGTACTGCCTGGCGAGAAGGAAGTAGAAGAATGCACGCATGAAGCGGGCCTCGTACTTGTAGTTCTCGTAGCGGTACATCTGCTGTTTGTAGTCATCGTTGAGCACCAGGTCCCCGAAATCAAGTCCCTGCATCTGGGTGAGGAAATCATTGCAGGTGGCGATTCCCTTGTACATGCTGCTCCAGATCGTGGACTTGGCATTTGACGGACTCCAGCCGCCGTTGTAGAAATCCTCGATGGCATTGCCCATACGGCTGTAGACGCTTTCATCCGTGGCGGAAGCCTGCATCGCCCCGCTGCTGAAGTTGCCGAAATCATACGGCACCGTGTTGTAGATGTCCGTCATGAATCCGCCCACGTTGTTGAAATTGAGGGTGATGTATTCCCTGTCGTAGATATTGTACTCGTGGTAATCCATCTGCTTGGCGCAGGACGCAGCAAGCAGGACTGAGGCAAATATGATGATTATCTTGTGTTTCATATCGGCAATTGTTAGAATGTGAGACTGAGTCCAAGGACGACGCTGCTGAAGCGCTGGGCCGTACCGTACGCCTCAGGGTCGCTGACGTCCAGATGGTCAAGGCAGAAAAGATCATTGCCACGGACGTAGAACTTCGACCCCTTTACGAACCTGGTCTTCGCGAGCAGGGACTCCGGAAGCTTGTAGTAAACTTCGAGGTTGCGGAGTTTCAGGAACGAGCGGTCAGCAAGGAAGAGCGTGTTGTTGCGGTAGTTGTTGGCATTGCTCTCGCTGCTCAGACGCGGGAACTTGGCATCCTGTGTGGACGGAGTCCAGCGGTTGTCGTAGTAATACTGCGAGATGGTCGTGTTGCCCACAAGCGGGAAGTACATGCTCTTGGTGTTGAGCATGGCGCTGTATCTCGCCGCACCCTGGAAGAGGGCATAGAACCCGAGACCTTTCCACTCCGCCCCGAGATGGAAGTTGTAGTAGATCTGAGGCGCCTTTGCGCTGTAGCCGATGGCCGCAGCATCATTGGAGTCTATGACATCGTCCCCGTTGACATCCTCGTACTTGATATCGCCAGGACGTACTGTCGAGAAGTTCTGCACAGGGCTTGCGGCGATGTCGGCCTCATCCTTGAAGAAGCCGATGGCTTTCATGCCGTAGAGCTGTCCCACACTGTTCCCGGTCTGGATGAGGTTGTCGTAGAGACGCGGCTCTTCGAGCTGGGAGACGATCTTGTTGCGGTTGTAGTTGAAGTTGCCTCCTACGGTGTACTCAAGCTCGGCGACACGTCCCACATAGTCGAGACCCAGTTCAGCGCCCCAGCTGTCCACGATGCCGCCGTTCTCATACGGAGCATCTTTGCCGACCACAGAAGAATATTTTCCCGCGGCACTCACCCAGATGTCCGTGCGGCGCTGCCAATATGCATCGGCTGTAAGGCTCAAGCCTCCGAACATGCGGGAATCCACACCGACATTGTATTTATATGCCTTCTCATGGCTCGGAGCCGAGGTGGCGAGCTGGCCGAGATAGGTTCTTCCGAAGTCGGAGGTGAAGCTGCTGGAGAACGGATAAACGCCGCCGGCAGTGAGATACTGCTGCGCGTAGTATGTCCATACCTCTTCTCCCGGCAGGAAGTCGGCGTTGATGATGCCGGCTGAAGCACGGAGCTTCAGGTAGTCAAGCCACTCAGCCCCGGAGAGGAAATCCTCCTTGGAAGCGAGCCAGGCGAGTGACAGGGTCGGGGAGAAACTCCACTTGGTCCCGGGAGCGAGACGGCTTGAGCCGCTCTCCACCAGGGCGAGATCCGCGAAATACTTGCCGGCGTAGCCATAGTGTGTCCAGAAGCTGAAATTGTGGCGGTAGATGGTCTGGTTGATACCGTTTTTGTCGCTGTAGTCGTAGTCCCACTTCAGTTGCGAAGTGATGGCATGCTCTCCGAATACCGCCTCGTAAGTCGCTCCGGCATCGATATGGGCCCGGCGGCTGTAGGCGTCGGTATTGGCTCCTGAGCCCATGGCGGAATCGCTGCCCTGACTCTTGCTTGTGGCGGTAGGCTCCGAGGCGCCTGCCGGCCATGACGGGGTGTTCACATTGTAGACATAGGTCTTGCTGTGATCCTCATAGATGTTGGCGGTCTGGTCGTAGCCTGCACGCACGAAAGCGCCAAGCCCTGGCACAAGGGCTGAAAGGTCTTGATTGATCGTTACATCTGTGAAGAGCAGACGGTTGTGGTTCTTGTAGTAAGCGGCCCCGCTGGTCTGGGCCACAGGGTTGAGCTCCCCGTTCCATGTGTCGCTTCCGGCCCACACGCCCTTGTCATCTTTCACAGGGAAGGCGGCTGACGGGACGGTGTAGACCATGTCCCAGATGTCCACATTGGAACCCGGACGGCTGTTCTCGAGCATCATGCCGAGGAGGTTGACCTTCATCGTCGTCGTCGGAGTGATTTCCATGTCCATGTTGAGGCGCATGTTGCCCTTGACATACTTGTCCTGCGTGCTGTAGCCCTCATTGGTGCCGGCGTTGCGGATGAAACCCTTGTCGGAGATGAGGTCGATCATGGCATAGTAGCTGAACCGGCCCTCACCCCCGCTGAACTCCATGTTGAAGTTGTCGGTGGAGGCGGTGTTGCGGAAAGTCTCGTCAACCCAGTCCACACTCGGATAGAGATACGGGTACTGGCCGGACTTGAGGGCGGCGAGCTCCTGATCGGAATATCTCGCCGAAAGCCCGTCGTTGGCACGCGCCTCGTTGATGGCAAGACCGTAGGTGTGGCCGTCCACGAACTGCGGCTTGTTGATAAGGGAGTTGAACTGGTGGTCGTAGGTGAACTTCACGACCCTGTCACCCTTTGTGCCGCGCTTGGTATTGATCTGGACAGCTCCGTTGATGCCCCTGTAGCCATAGAGCGCTACTGCGGCGGCATCCTTGAGGACTACCACCGACTCCACCTCCTCGGCTGAAACGGCGGTGATGTCACGCTCGATGCCGTCCACCAGCACGAGAGGAGTGTCGTTGCCGTTGAGGGTCTGGAGACCGCGCACATAGAATGTAGGGTTTTGCTGGGCATATATACCGGCTCCCTGCAGGGATATGAGTCCAAGGCCATGGCCCAGGATGCTGTTCCCTATGTTCTTTGAATCCCGGCGCTCTATATCTTCAGAAGATATCACGGAGATGGCCGATGTGGTCTCCTCAAGGCTCAATGGCTTCGAAGCGCCTGTGTCCACCACCCGTTTCTCCGGAGCGGTCCTCTCCTGCGCAGAAAGTGTCATGCTGACGGCGACAGACAGAGCAAGGATGAAAATGTATTTTTTCTTCATTGTGTTCTTTGATTAGATTGACTACCAGCCCGGATTCTGCTCAAGGCCATATTTCTTGTTGAGTTCCGTGATAGGGAACGGCTGCAGGTACCACTTAGGGTCGAACCCGCCCTTTTTCTTGTCCCACCACAAGCGGCTGCCCTTGGTGATCGGAAGCTTCTCGTAAGAGAAGTGTGACGGTTCGTAGAAGTCAGGATCCGACGGGTCTGTCACCTTGCCGAAACTCTTCTTGTACCACTGTCCGTCG